>JANPEN010000223.1:0-1965 GCA_031422955.1 Acidimicrobiia bacterium | reverse complement strand
GGAGGCCGGATCCAGCTCCAAGCCTGCTTCTTCCCTGGCTTCCCTGGCCGCCGCGTTGCGGGCCGTGGCCAACTCGCCGGCGGCGCCTGGGTGTTTCCCGGTGGCCGGGTCGACCGCGAAGATGTCGACCCGGCCCGGCCCGCCGACGAGTTGGCCACGGCCCGCAACGCGGCGGCCAGGGAAGCCAGGGAAGAAGCAGGCTTGGAGCTGGATCCGGCCTCCTTCGTGGTCCTGTCGCGTTGGTGTCCCCCGCCCCAGGCCCCTCGCCGATTCGACACCTGGTTCTTCGTGGCGGCGGCCACCCCACTGGCCGAGGTGACCATCGACGGGGGCGAGATTCACGACCACCTGTGGATCACCCCGCACGAGGCCATGGCCCGCCGGGTGGCCGGTGAGGTGGAGATGATCCCTCCCACCTGGGTCAGCCTGCTGAACCTCAGCCACTTCGTCACCGTGGCGGCCGCCCTGACCGCCATCGCCGGGCGCGTCCCCGACGAGTTCGTGACCCGCATGGTGCAAGGTGCCGACGGTGCCAGGGCCCTGTTGTGGGCCGGCGACGCCGGTTACCTGGAGGGGCGTCTCGATCAGTCGGGCAGCCGCCATCGCCTCTGGCTGGACGAGAGCGATTGGCGCTACGAACGCGATTTCGACTCCGCCGCCTGAGCCACGCTGCCTCACCGACGGGTTCGGTCAAACCCGACCGGCCGATCAGCCTCTCGACGTTGCCGCCACCAGCCCCACCGTCTCGACCACCACGCATACCGCCCCCAACACGTCACCGGTGTAGCCCCCTAAGCGGCGATGGGCCAGGGTGGCCACGGCCACGGCCGCCAACGCGCCCCCGGCCAGCGCCACCCCACCCCGCCAGCCCAACGACGCCAGCACCGCGCCACCCAAGCCCAACCCGATCCCAGCGCCGAGGCGGTTGGCTCCCCGCGCCGCTACCGCCCTGGCCAAACCCGGTCCCGGACGGGCGTGGGGCAAAAGGGCCGCGGTAGCAGCCATCGCCCCCCGAGCGAAGGCCCACAGCCCGACCAGCAACAACGGCTGGGGCGTCAGGCTGGCCAGGGCGGTGACCCGGAGCAGCAGGGTGAGAGCCACCACCACCACGGCGAAAGCGCCCACCTCGGGGGTGCGTAGCACGGCCAGGCGCCGAGGCCGGTCCATGGGCGCCAGCAATGCGTCGGCGCAGTCAGCCAGACCATCGAGATGAAGCATGCCGGTCAACCCGGCGTCGATGGCTACCACCACGGTGGCGGCCACCAGGGCCGGCAGCACTTGCTCCAGGGCCCACCAGCTGGCACCCAGCCCGGCACCGAGCACCGCTCCGACCAGCCCGTAACCGACGGCGGCACCCGGATGGGGTTGCCCCGCGCCCCCGAGGACGGTCAGCAGCGACCAGGCCGAACGCAGCCGTCCCGCGCCGGCCTCGCTCAACTCCACAACTCCTCCCAGGAGCCCCGCGGCAGCGCTCGGCCGGCCACCACCAGTACCGACCGATCCGCGATGGCGGCGACCTGAGCGTTGAGCGCCCCCAGGGCGTCGCGAAAGCGCACACCAACGTTGGTTTCGGGATGCACGCTGAGCCCGACCTCGTCGCTGACCACAACGCTGTCTCCTCGTCGGGCCAACAACGCCGAACATAGCGAAGGCCCGTCGGGGGCGAACTGGTCGTGGCCGGCCACCCAGGTGCCCAACGAGTCCACCAAGACGCTGCCCTCCGTGCTCAGCAATCGCCCTGCCAGGTCCGCTCCCGCCTCCAGTGTGGCCCAGGGGGCAGGGCGGCGGCGGCGGTGGACCTCGATGCGGGCAGCCATGGCCTCGTCTATGACCCCGCCCTCGGTGATGTAGGTGGCCAGGTCGCTGTAGGCCTTGGCAAACGCGGTGGCCGCAGCGGTGACGGCATCGCGGTCTGGCGTGACGGCCACGTCGACAGGTGCGGTGGTCACCTGGCGCAACTTCAAG
>JANPEN010000222.1:0-15431 GCA_031422955.1 Acidimicrobiia bacterium | reverse complement strand
CGGTCGGGTGCGGGAGATCAACCTGGGCGCCCACCGTCTGTTCGGGCCGGCAGCCAGCGACCTCATCGGCCGCGGACCCCTGCCGCCGTGGTGGCAGGCCCATCGAGACGACGGCACCGCGCTCGCGCCGACCGATCATCCCGCCACCCTGGTCTTGGGTGACCACCCGCCGGTGGCCCGGTGCCTGATCGGGCTGCGGCCCGACCCCAGCCCCGAAGCCGGCCAGCGCTGGTACCTGGTGCGAGCCCGAGCCCTGCTCGAGCTGACCGGCCTGCGCCGGGTCGGCGCAGTGGTTTCCTACGTGGAGGTCACCGAGCTGTATGCCGAGGTGCTCATCGCCCGCGCCGATCAAGACCGCCGCGTCGGGGAAATCACGCCGGGGGCGTAGGCTGACCGCCATGGCATCGGCCTTTCCAGCTCCAAATCGCGGCCTCCGGGCCGGGCTGAGCCAGCGCTGGCTCGCCCCCGCCGGCGTGGGCGCGGCGGCGCTGACAGGCTGTGTGCTGCTGGGGCTGTCCCAACCTTCCGACAACGGTCTCCAGCTGTGCCCTTTTCGGGCGGCGACCGGGCTGGACTGCCCTGGTTGTGGCATGACGAGGGGTTTGGCCAACCTCACCAGGGCTCGGGTGGGGACCGCGGCGGACTACAACCTGGCCCTGGTTCTGATGGTGCCGGTAGTGGTGTATCTGTACGTATGGTGGCTGGCCGACCGCGTTGGCGTGCGCCTGCCCTCCCTACGGTTTTCTCGCCTGGCGCTGGTGGCTGCCGGCGTGGCAATGATCGGCTTCGCCGTGCTCCGCAACCTTCCGGTCGGACCCGGCCGTTATCTCAACTCGGATCCCGCGGCGCGCTGAGCATCAGCTCAACCGCCGTAACTCCGCTTTGTAGCGGGCGACGCGCTCCACGTAGGACTGGATGGAGTACTCGATGTCGCCCCGGTTGGCCGCCCCCTCCTTGATGACGCAGGGCACGCCCACCGCCAAGGCGCCGGGCGGCACCACTTTGCCCGGAGGAACAAGGGCCCCGGCTCCGACCATGGCCCACGTACCCACCTCGGCCCGACGCAGCAGCACTGACGCCGAGCCGATGAGCACGTTGTCGGCGATGACGCTTCCCTCGATATGGGCCAGATGCCCCACTACCACGTTGGAACCAATGACGGTGGGGTGTTCCACCCAGGTGTGCACGACCGCACCGTCTTGGATGGAGGTGCAGGCACCGATGGTGATGGGCCCGTCGTCGCCCCTCAGCACTGCGCTGGGCCACACCGAGCTGTGGGCCCCAATGGTGACATCGCCGATGATGGTGGCGTCGGGATGGACAAAAGCGTCGGGATGGATGGTGGGCTGCAGATCGCCCAGGGCATACAGGGCCATGTGATGGTCAGACCGTCCGGTCAGTCGCGTCCGGCGAAAGAGCCATAGGCCCCGCTGAAGAACAGCAATGGCCCGACATCGCGGTCCTCAACGTCCATCTCCTGGACGTGGCCGACCACGATCCAGTGATCGCCCCCGTCGTGGACGGCATGGACCTTGCAATCCATCCAGGCCAGGCAACCAGCCAGGCGGGGCGAGCCGGTGACAGGGGTCGGCTCCCAATCCACGCCGGCGAATTTGTCCTCCGCCCTGGAGGCGAAGGTGGCGGTGATGGCCTGCTGGTCTTCGGCGACCACGTTGACACAGAAGGCCCCCGACTGCTCGACCGCGCCGTAGGAAACCGAGGTCTTGGTGGGCAGGAAGGCGACCAAAGGCGGGTCGAGCGACACGGAGGTGAACGAGCCGATGGCGAGGCCGGTCGGGCGATCGCCGTCCATGGCCGTCACGATGGTCACCCCGGTGGGGAAGCGACCAAGCACCTTTCGGAAATGGGACGGATCGTGGGCGGGTGGGCGTTCGCTCATGGCGCCGAACCCTAGCGAAGCGGACCCGGCCAGGTCAGGCGCAGTCCTTCGCGGGCAGCCAGCACCTCCAGGCCATGACCGCTGGCCGTCTGACGAGCATGGCTGACGAACCCATCGATCATGGCATCGTCGTGAAGGGGGTCGTGGTGGAACAACGCCAAGGTTGCCGCGCCCGCCTGGCGGGCCACCTCGATGGCGTAGCCAACTGTGGAATGTCCCCAGGTGGCCTTCTCGGCGAACTCCTCGTCGGTGTACTGGGCGTCGTGGATGAGCAGGTCCACCCCCCTGGCCAGCTCAAGCACCGCCGCATCGATCCCGCCCCCACATGCCGGGCGAAACCCCTGCGGCTGTTGATGATCGGGGACGTAGGCAATGGAAACGCCGTGGCATTCCACCCGGTAGCCCACGGTGAGCCCGACGTGGGGCACCACCTTGGCAGTGACGGTGACTGCACCTAACGAGAAGGGCCGGTCGGTGGTTACTTCCTGCAGATTGACCTGGCCGGCCATCTCTCGGCGGGTGACAGGGAAAAAGGGGGGTCGGATGCAGGCATCTACGGCCTGGTCCAAGGTCATGCCACAGCCGGGCGGCGGCGCGTAGATGTCGAGACGGCTACCCGCGCAGAGGGCAGGAGCGAAAAAGGGCAATCCCTGCACGTGATCCCAGTGCAGGTGACTGACCAGGGCGGCACCCCGGTAGGCCTCCCCTTTGGGGAGGGATTCACCATAGACCCGCACGCCGGTGCCGAGATCGAGCAACAGCGGATCACAACCCGCAGCCTCAATCACCACCGAGGAAGTGTTGCCCCCGTAGCGGCTCACATTGGCCGAACAACACGGGGTCGACCCGCGCACGCCGAAGAAGGTGACCGCCAGGGCGACGTCGTCGCCGGCGTGGCCGCTTGCTTCGCCCCCTGAGCCAACCATTGGTTGGCGCTCCCCCGAGCCCATTGACGAACGCTAGCCAACGACGCGCCGCCAGAAGGTAGTTGTGACTCACGGCACCCTTATTTTCGAGCGTGGTTACCGGGCCATGCTGCCGCGAGCGGGCCGGCCCCGCAGGTTCTAGAGTAAAGGGCGATGCCCTCGTCCACTCCCGTAGCGCCAGGATCGGCGCGCACCATCCCGCCCCTTCCCGATGGGGTGGTTGCGGTGGTGAAACGCGACTGCCCCACCTGCGTGCTGGTCGCGCCGGTGCTAGCCCAGCTACAGGCGGCAGGGGTGGCCCTCACCGTCTACACGCAAGACGATCTTTCGTTCCCTGAGGGCGTGGCCGGGGTGGTTGATGACACCGGGCTGGCGGTCTCCTACCACCACGACATCGAGGCGGTGCCCACCTTGTTGCGGGTGGTGGGCGGGGTGGAGACCCAACGCACCGAGGGGTGGTCGCGACCCCACTGGGAGGCGCTCACCGACATCGCTGGCCTGGGGTTGGAGTTGCCCGAGTTCCGCCCCGGCTGTGGCTCGCTCTCCGTGGACCCCAATCGGGTCGACGAGCTACGTGTCCGCTTCGAGGGTGGCGTACTGCAGTCTCGTCGGTTGGAGCTGGCCTCCCTCGAAGACGAGATGGAGGCGTTGTTCGAGCGGGGCTGGACCGACGGGCTGCCCGTGGTGGCGCCCACCGAGGCCAGGGTGTTGCGCATGCTCGAAGGCACCCACCGGGCTGCCCACGAGGTGGTGGCAGTCATCCCGCCCCAGCTGGTAGCGGCCACGGTGGAGAAAGTGGCCATCAACGCGGTGATGGCGGGCTGCAAGCCCGAGTACCTGCCGGTGGTCTTGGCCGCGGTGGAGGCCGCCTGCACCGACGCCTTCAACATTCACGGTTTGCTGTGCACCACCTACTTCTCTGGGCCTGTGCTCATCGTGAACGGGCCCCTGGCCCACCGCATCGGCATGAACAGCGGCCACAATGTGCTGGGCCAGGGCAACCGGGCCAACGCCAGCATCGGGCGGGCCCTCCAGTTGGTCATCCGCAATGTCGGTGGCGGGCGACCCGGACGCGACGGTATCGACAGGGCCGCCTTCGGTTCGCCGGGCAAGCTGGGCTGGGCCATCGCTGAGAACGAGGCCGACCTGCCGGTGGGCTGGTTGCCTCTCTCCGTCGAAGCGGGCTACCCGGCCGGGGTCGACACCGTGTCCCTCTTCGCCGGCCACGGCCCTTCGGCGGTGGTGGACCAGCTCTCCCGTACCGGCGAATCGCTCATTGAGGCGTTCGTGCGCAAGGTGGCCTCCAACTACGACCCGAACTTCTTCGCCCGTCGGATCGACAACATGTTGCTGGTCATCGGGCCCGAACACGCTCGAGTGTTCTCCGAGAGCGGCTGGGACAAAGCCCGTGTACGGGCCGAGCTCAACCAGCGGATCATGGCCATCGCCGACCGGCCGGTACCCGCCCCTGGCTGGGACGCGCCAGCCATCGTGTTCGCCGGGGGCGACGCCGGGCTGTTTTCGGCCCTCATTGAAGGGTGGGTGTCGGGCCGCACTGGCAGCCAGATGGTGTGCCACCCCATCACCACCGCAGCAACCGCCAAGAACCAGGAAGGGTAGGAAGCACCCATGAGTACCCCCTCCACCGTCACGGTGTTGGATCCCACCAACGAAACCAGGCCGGTGACCCGGGCCCGCAGCGAGCGCCCCGCGGTCATCGACGGCATGACCATTGGCTTGCTCGACATCAGCAAGCCCCGCGGCAACGTCTTCCTCGATCGGATGCAGGAGCTGCTGGAAGAGCGCGGTTTCGGGGTGAAGCGTTACGCCAAGCCCACCTTCACCAAGCCTGCCCCCGCCGACCTGCGCCATCAGATCTCCCAGGAGTGCAACCTGGTCATTGAGGCCTTGGCCGATTGAGGCAGTTGCACGTCGTGCAGTGTGCACGACACCGTTGATCTCGAGATCCGGGGCATCCCGGCCGTTTTCGTAGCGTCGGATGTCTTCGTCGACGCGGCGAGTTCCCAAGCCGGGGCGCTGGGCCTCGACGCGGCCAGGGTCTTTGTTCCCCACCCCATCCAGGACCGCACCGACGAGGAGATGAGGGCCATGGCCGACCAGGTCGTGGATTCCCTGCTCGACCACCTGAGGGCTCCGTCCTAGCTCCCGTGGACCGCCTGCCTGGCTGATCAGCCAGGCAGTTGGTAACGGCCGCGGGTCAGCTGAGCCAGGCCGTCGGCAACCACGGCGGCGGCCACCCGCTCGGCCCTACACGGATCATTTGGCCAGCCCATGACTGCGGCCAGGGCCAAGTTGGTCACCGGCCCCTGGCGCAGGGCGTCAACCAGGCGGCCACGGCCCTGACGGTCCGAGCCGGCGAAGATGGACTGGCCGCTCGATACCCCCGCCGAGCCGATCGCCGGATCGGGATGGGGATGGCCCTGGCCGTGCCAACGGCAATTGGCTCGTAGCGGACAACGCTCACAAGCAGGGCCTCTGGAAGTGCACACGGTGGCGCCGACATCGATCATGGCCTGGTTCCAGGCCCAGCCATGGCCCTTGGGGACAGCCCCGTCTGCGAGGCGTTGGGCCTCGGCCCGGCCCAGGCAACGGCCTTCAGTGCGGGCCAGGACCCGCGCCACATTGGTGTCGAGCACCCCCACGTCCCGCTCCGCGGCGAAGGCCAGCACTGCCCTGGCGGTGTATGGGCCGACCCCGGGCAGACTGAGCAGGTCGCCCAGCTCCAAGGGCACCTCGCCCCCGAATCGCTCGACGCTCATCCCCGACGCCCGCCACAGGTTCAAGGCCCTTCGGTTGTAACCCAGGCCGTGCCAGGCCTCAATGACGGCCGCGGCGGGGGCGGCGGCACAGGCCGCGGGGGTCGGGAAGCGGGACAGGAAGGCGTGATAGGCGGGGATGACCCTGGCTACCTGGGTCTGTTGCAACATGACCTCGGCCACCAGCACCGACCAGGGATCGCGGGTGTGGCGCCAGGGCAGCTGGGCACGGCCCTGGTGGTCGAACCACCCCAGCATTTCGAGTGCCGCTGTCCCACTCATCGGGCACGAGCTGGCCTGGCCCGCTTCATCGGGCACGAGCTGGCCTGGCCCGCTTCATCGGGCACGGGCTGGCCTGGCCCGCTTCATCGGGCACGGAAGCGGGGCGGGGTGTGGGCGGTGATGGGCGGTAGCGGCCCGACAAAGCGTTCGACCTGCACCAGGCAGCTCTGGGCGGCGGGAGCCTGGGACAAGGCCGAAGACGGCCGATTCGAGGTCAGCACGTTGGGGTTGCCGTGGACACACATCGAGGTGGGATCGCCCGGCACCAACGGGTCATACCAGGACCCGGTGGGCAAAACCACCACACCGGCCAGCATCTGGGGGTCAAGGCCCACTGCGGCCAGGCATGCCCCCCTGTCGTTGAAAACCCGTACTACGTCGCCGATGGCCAAACCCCTGGCGGCGCAATCGTCGGGGTGCATGTGCAGCACCTCGCGACCAGAGGACTTGGCCTGGAGGGAAACCCGGCCGAAGTCGGCCTGGCTGTGCAGCTTGCTCGCCGGCTGGTTGGACAACAGATGCAGCGGGAAGCGTTGGACCAGGGGCGAGCCCAGCCACTCCTGCGGCTCCAACCAGCTGGGCACGGCCGGGCAATCGGGCAGGTCGAATGCTTCCAGCACCGGCGAGTACAGCTCGATACGGCCAGACGAGGTGGCCAGAGGGTTGGCCACAGGATCCGCCCGGAAGGCCTCCAGCAGCACCCTGGGCCGATTCGGGCGGGGCAGCTCGACCACACCCTTTTCCCAGAGTTCCTGGTAGCTGCCCAGATTCGCAGCCCCCAACCGGCCTGGCTGGCGGGCTGTTTCCCACAACCGACGCAGCCAACCATCCTCGTCGAGGCCCTCGGTGAAGGCGTCGGCCACGCCCAACCGGCCGGCCAGCAGCGTGAAGATTTCGTGGTCGCTGCGGCTCTCCCCCAACGACGCCAGGGCCCTGGGCATGGCCACCACGGCCCCGGTCAGGGGCGAAGAGCCGAAGTCGTTGCGTTCCATTGAGGTGTTGGCTGGCAAGACGATGTCGCTGTGGCGGGCCAGCGGGTTCCAGACCTGCTCGTGGACAATGACGGTTTCGGGTTCCTGCCAGGCCCCCACCAGCGAACCTAGGTCCTGATGGTGGTGGAAGGGGTTGCCGCCACACCAGTAGACGAGGCGGATGTGGGGGTAGGTCCACTCCACCCCGTCGTAGCTGAAGTGCTCGCCTGGCCGGCTCAGCAGCTCGGTGATACGGGCCACCGGGATGAAAGCCTCGACCCGGTTGGGTCCCACCGAGGGGCGAGCCAAGGAGGCGCCCCCCTGGGCCGAACCGACCCGGTTCACCGATCCGTAGCCCAGGCCGAACCCCCCGCCGGGGGTGCCCACCTGGCCCAACAGGGCTGCCACCGCGATGGTGGCCCAGTAGGCCTGCTCGCCGTGCTCGGCGCGCTGCAAGGACCACGAGGCGGTCAACAACGACGGCCCCTCGGCTAGCTCGCGGGCCAGCTCCCTGATGGTTTGGGCCGGTACCGCGCAAACCTCCGAAGCCCAGCCCGCATCCCGGCCGACCAAGCTGGCCAGGAAGCGGTCCACCCCCGAGCAGTAGCGCTGCAGAAACTCCTGGTCATGGAGGCCTTCGGCCACCAGCGTATGGGCGATACCGAGCAGCAGGGCGGTGTCGGTGGTGGGCCGGATAGGGATCCAGCGCGCCCCCAACGCCTCGTCGACATCGCCGCGGCGGGGGGACACGTTGATCAACTTCACCCCCGCGTCGCGCAGGGCCCGCAACCCGCCCGGCGCCTGATGGCGGAAGGTTCCCCCGTTCTCGACCTGCTGGTTCTTGGCCGCCAGTCCCCCCAACGCCACCACCAACCGGCCGTGTTCGGCCAGTTGCTCAAATGAGGTGTGATTGCCCAACACATCGAAGAACTCACCAACCACGTAGGGGGTAAGGACTTGGGCGGCGGCGTAGGAGTAGGAGTCGCGGCTGGCCACGAACCCGCCCAGCAGATTAAGGAACCGGGCCAACTGGGTTTGGGCGTGGTGAAGTTTGCCGGCCGACGCCCAGCCGTAGCTGCCGCCGTAGATGGCCTCATTGCCGTAAGTGGTGCGTACCCGGTCGAGCTCGGCGGCGGCCAGGGCGGCCGCTTCCTCCCAGCTCACCTCCACAAAGGGTTCCCCGCCCCGGCGCCGGTTGGAACTTTGGCGGGATCGCCGACCGGATTCGACCTCGTCGAGAAATGCCCGCCGCACCGCCGGTCGGCGAATGCGCAGCGGATGATCGGCCAGCTCGTGAAGGTTCTGGCCGATGCCAGAGGGATCGGGGTCTTCGCCCACCGGTGTCACCTCGGTCAGCGCCCCGCCGCTCACGGTGAGATCGAAGGTGCCCCAGTGGGTCAACGTCCTGGGCATCGGCGCGATGCTCCGTTCGCCGTCATGGCCGTCACAGCCGTCACAGCCGTCATCGGTGTCATCGGTGTTATCGCGGTCGGCCCCATCGCCGTAGTGTTGCAGCCCGCCAGCGCGAGTGGGACCGCCGATTTGCGGCCAGATAGCCTCCTGTCCCATGACCAGCGTTGATCTGCAAGAAGTGGCGTCCGTCATCGAGATGGCCGGCGGGGTGGTGCGAAGCGCCATCGCCGAGTTGTCCGCCTTGGCCGATCCCGACCAGCGTCAGGTCATCGTCTACGAGCTGGCCCATGCCGCCTCGGCCACCGAGACCGCCCGCGGCCTGCTCGACTACGGCCAGAAGGGCGAATACGAGGCCCGCATCTGCGCCGCCTTCGTGGCTGACGCGGTAGCCGACTTGGCCGGTCGTCTCTACGGCAGGGAGGCCGAATGGGGCGTGTCCGCCGACGTGTTGGACGCGGCCCGTGACTTCGTGTCTCGATACCGCCATCCCGAGTTCCTGGCCGGGCTGGCCCACGACCCCGGTAACCGACACCTCGACCCCGATTTCGAGCTGGTGCAGGACACCTTCCGCCGCTTCGCTGAGCAGCAGGTGATGCCCCGAGCCGAGCACATCCACCGCTTCAACCAGGACATTCCCGAGGACCTCATCGCCGGCCTGGCCGATATGGGCCTGTTCGGGCTGTCCATCCCGGAGGCCTACGGCGGCTTCGCCACCGGCGGACAGTCGGACTATCTGGGCATGATCATCGCCACCGAGGAGCTGTCTCGGGCTTCCCTGGGCGCGGCCGGCTCCTTGATCACCCGACCCGAGATCCTGGCCCGGGCGCTGGAATCAGGCGGGACGGAGGAGCAGAAGCTGCACTGGCTACCCAAGTTGGCGACCGGGGAGCTGCTGGCCGCGGTGGCGTTGACCGAGCCTGACTACGGCTCCGACGTGGCCAACCTCAAGGTCAGCGCCACCCCCACCGAGGGCGGCTACCACATCAACGGGGTCAAAACCTGGTGCACCTTCGCAGCCAGGGCCAACGTGTTGATGCTGCTGGCCCGCACCGACCCCGACCGCTCCAAGACCCATCGTGGTCTAACTCTGTTCATCGTCCCCAAGCCAGTTGGCGACGGTCACGGGTTCTTGCTCAACGACGACCAGGGCGGCAAGCTCGAAGGTCGGCCCATCGACACCCTCGGGTACCGGGGCATGCACTCCTACGAGCTCGCCTTCGACAACTGGTTCGTGCCCGCCGACAACGTCATCGGGGGCGAGGCCGGTCTCGGGCGTGGCTTCTACTACCAGATGGCCGGTTTCGAGAACGGCCGCCTCCAGACCGCAGCCAGGGCGGTGGGCGTCATGCAGGCCGCCTATGAAGCGGCCAGGGACTACGCCGACAACCGGATCGTGTTCGGCCAACCCATCGCCAACTACCAGCTGACCCAGGCCAAGCTGGGCCGCATGGTGGTCACCATCCAAGCTGCCCGCCAGTTCGCCTACGAGGTAGGCCGGTTGTTGGCCAAGGGCGAAGGGCAGATGGAGGCCTCCATGGTTAAGGCCTACGTGTGCCGAGCGGCGGAATGGGTGACCAGGGAGGCCATGCAGATCCACGGGGGGATGGGCTACGCCGAAGAGTTCCCGGTCAGCCGCTACTTCGTGGATGCCCGGGTGCTGTCCATCTTCGAAGGCGCCGACGAGACGTTGTGCCTGAAGGTCATCGCCCGCAAGCTGCTGGGCAGTTAACCCCCAGCCAGTCGGCCAGCTCAGACGTAGGCGTCGCTCAGACCGGTGTGCTGGGCGCCAACGCCGTGGCCGGCCCGTTCCAGCAGAGCCTCCACCCGACGGTCACTGAAGCCCAGGGAGGAGCCGATCCAGTACAGCAGGGCCAGATCATCCTCGTCGATCCACCGGTCGGCCAGCAGGATCTGCAATGCACCCACCAGCGCATAGTCGGCGCCGACCCCGCCCAGATCTGCGACAGCCCCAAGCGACAGCCGCAGTTGCTCCGAAGCCGTCGGCCCCAAGCCGCAACTCGGCCAGGCGGGGACGTAGCCGGGGTCAAACTGCCGGATCGATTCGGCTAACCCCACCCGTTCCGACTCCGAGAGATACAGCCGTTGGCTGGCGACATGGCAGGCCAAGTAGTGCAGGAAAACCGGCACTGCAACGGGGGCTACGTTCATTGGGCGATGCTGGCGCCTGCCTCCCCTAGTCGGGAGAGGTCGTTATTCCCACTCTTGGGGATTGACGTGGGGATTGACGGCGGGATTGAAGCGGGATTGACGCGGGATTGGCGGCGGGTCGGCAATGATCCGCCCCATGGACCCGCACAGCATCGCCCTCGACGGAATCGACGCCACGGTGGTGATCGACCGGGACCGATTCGGTATTCCCCACGTGCGGGCCTCGAGCCTGCGCGATCTGTTCTTCGGTCAGGGCTTCGCCACCGCGGCCGACCGGGGCTGGCATTTGGAATGGGATCTGCGCAGGGCGGCGGGGACACTGGCCGCGGTTACGGGACAGCCCGCCCACGTCATCAGCGACGCCTTCGCCCGGCGGGCCCGGCTGCTCGATGTAGCCCAGCGGGGCTATGACCAGCTCAGCGACGATGAACGCCTCCCCCTCGACGCGCAGGCGGCGGGGATCAACGCCTACTTCGAGCTGGGCACCACCCCTCCGCCGGAGTTGGTGCGGTTGGGCGTCGAGGCCAGCCGCTGGCGAGGGGCCGACGCGGTGGCGGTGTTCCAGATCCGCCATGTGCTCTTCGCCACCTGGCAGACCAAGCTGTGGCGGGCCCGGGTGCTGGCCAACCTGGGCCCCGACGCGGTGGCCCGCTTCAATCGGGAGGGTTCCTGGGGTGATACGCCCGTCATCGTGCCCGCCGGGGTGCGGGCCGCGGTCGGGGAGTTGCAGACGGCCGGATTGCTGCGGGAAGACCCGGCGGTGGCCCAGGCCCTGGGTGAGATGGCCCCGCTGGGGCTGGCCCTGTCCGGCTCCAACTGCTGGGTGGTGGGCGGGTCGCGCACCGCTCACGGCAAGCCGCTGTTGGCCGGGGACCCGCATCGGGCTTTTGAAGTCCCCAACGTCTACTACCAGCTGCGCCTCAGCTGCCCCGAGGCCGACATCGACGCGGCCGGGTTCTCCTTCCCCGGGGTCCCGGGGGTGCAGCACTTCGGTCAGAACGCCCACCTGGCCTGGGGGGTGACCAATGCCATGGCCGACTACCAGGACCTCTACGTGGAAAGGCTAGACAACGCGGCAGCCGACCCCCGCCGGGAAAGTGCGCCGGTGGACCGCCGCCAGGAAACCATTGAGGTGGCCGGCGGGCCGGCGACGACGGTGGAGTGTCTGCTCACGCGCCACGGCCCCATCGTGGTGGGCGGAACCGAGCAGGGGGTGGGTCTGGCCCTGGCCTCCACCGGGATGGTCGATCCGGCCGGCAGCCTGCGCCTGTTGCTGCCGCTGTTGCGGGCCCGCTCGGTGGCCGAGTTGGACGGCGCACTGAACCAGTGGGTCGAGCCGCTCAACAACTGGGTGTTGGCCGATGGGGCGGGAGCCATCGGCTACCGCACCGCCGGCAAGGTGCCGATTCGCCCGGCGATAAACAGCTGGTTGCCGGTACCGGGTTGGGACCCCGCCTACGACTGGAGCGGCCTCATTCCCGACGCTGAGCTGCCCCGTCAACGCAACCCCGGCGTGGACACCATCGTCACCGCCAACCAGCGCATCACCACCCGCGACTATCCCCACCTGCTGGGCAGCGATTGCTACGGCGCCTCCCGGGCCCAGCGCATCTGGGACCGCCTCGGCCAACGGACCGGGCTCACGGGCGAGGATCTGGCGGCTATCCACGGCGACACGATCAGCACCGCCGGGCTGCACTTCGCCGCCCTGAGTGGGCACCCACTTTTGGCCGGCTGGGACGGGGCCATGGATCGCGACAGCGCCGCGGCGGCCCTCTACGCGGTGGCCAGGGACCGGCTGGTGCGCCGTATTGGCGCCGGGCTGGATCCGGCGTTGTTGACCAACCCCTTCGCGGCCTGGGAGCCCTCCGCCACCGCCCTGCCTGCCACCCAGCGGGTGGATAACGCCCTGGACGGCTGGCTGGTCGCTGACGACGTGACCATGCTGCCGTCCGGGGTCAGCTGGGCCGCGGCCGCCTCACAGGCGCTGGAAGAGGCCACCACCGAGCTGGCCACCCGGTTCGGGGCCGATCCGGGTGGGTGGTCATGGGGCGCGTTGCACGAGCTGACCCCGTTGCACGCCCTGCGCCAGCTCATGGGGGACTCGGTTCGGCCCACGTCGGGACCCATCAGCGGGGCGTCCGGTTGCGTCATGGCCACCAACCAGATTGGCGGGGTGGGGCCCCAGGCGTTGAGCGGTTCCACCGCCCGCTATCTGTGGGACCTAGCCGACCGGCAGGGGTCGGGTTGGGTCGTGCCGTTGGGAGCCTCCGGTGACCCCGCCAGCGCCCATTTCCGCGACCAGGGCGCCGCCTACGCGGCGGTGGAGCTGGTCTCGGTGTTCGCCGTCGCGGCCAGTTCGCAACGCTTGGAACCGGTAACCGGAACCGCCCGCACACCCTTCACAGCACCCCTTCCTTGAACAACTCCGGCGCCACTGGGGTGTCGGCGGCGGCCAGAGCCTCCGCGACGGACCGCACCCCGGCCGGGCCGACCACCGCGCTGACCAGCTCGAGGGGCACGATCTCGTCGGCGAGCTCCCAGGGTTCCTCACCTTGACCGTGGCGCGCCGCGACGATGTCCCACACCGGCTGGGCCACGATCCGACCGATGCCGGCGACCACCCAGACCGCCCCCCCTGCTTGGTGGGTGGTGGCTGCCGCGGCTCGGGAGCCGGCCACCGCGATGCAGGCATCGGGGCCCATGATGGCGGCCTCGATGAGCAACACGTGGCTGGATGCGGCGGCCGCCCCGAGGCCGCTGAGGGGGACCTGGATAGCGTCGACATCGACCCGCTGCAAGCGGCGGACCAGGCCCGATGCCTCCCCGGCGACGTCGACGACCAGCACCTCCAGATCGCCCCGGGCGGGCAGGGCCATGGACGCGATCTCCGGCCACCCCAACACACACACGGTGGCGTCAGCCGGCAGGGCCAGACTTAGCTCTTTGGCGGTGCAGTCCGCTTCGAACTCGTCGGCAGCCCGGTAGGCCTCCTGGACCGGATCCACGGCCCGACAGACCCTCGAGGCCAACCACCACAGCGGCCCCGAGGTGAGGTGGCGGGCCAGCATCCGCCGACACGCCATGACCATGCCGGCCGGTTCGTCCCGAAAGGTGGACAGCGAGCTGGCCGTTTCCCGCACCAGGGCCACCTGGTCCGCCCCCGAGGATCGGGCCACGTATCGGAGCCGCTCGATAGGGTGCATAGCGCTCCCGACCGTAGCGCGGCGCCCGACCGTGGGCAGCGGGATCTGCGCGCTTCGGGCCGGGGCCGATATCGTTGCCCACCGTGGCTGCAGCCGAGCTTCCCGCCAGTACCCAACTCAGCGCCGTCGATGGGCAGACCCGCTCCATCGACGAGTGGCTGATCACCTTTCAGCTCCTGGGTGTTGTCCTTGACCCCTTCACCTACGAGAGCTCCTGGCTATTGGAGACCGCAGGGGACATCTTGAGCAACTTCGCCGGGGCCAGCGTGCGGACCTGTTTCGTGGTGACCGGCACCGCGGCCGAAGCCAGGCAGTTCTGCGGCCCGTGGGTCGAGCGAGTCTTGGTTTTCGCAGACCCTGACCGCACGTTCGTGCGCGACGCCGAGCTGGAGGCGCTGCCGGCGCTGTTTCATCTCCGCCAGAACCGTCAGTTCGGTGGCATCGCCCAAGGCTGGCAGCCCCAGGAATGGCGGGCCATCGCCCAGCTGGTGGCCAAGGAGCGGCACTGGGCCAGCCCGATCATCCCCGGTCCGAAGATGCCCGCCGCCTACCCCGGCACCCCCGCCCTCGACGCCACCGTCTGAGTCAAGCGGCAAGGGGGCAAAGCGGCGAGGCCACCTTGCGGCCCCGCCCCGATTTTTAGGCGCTCTTCATGGCCTCGAGCACACCGCGCCAACGCTCGGGGTCGCTCTTGTAGGGCGCATAGAAGGTGAGGCGCTGGATCAGGTCGCCGTAGCGCTGGTGAAGCTCGGGGGCTATCCGTTCCGGCTCGCCCACCACCGCGAAGGTATTGAGGATCTCGTCGTCGATGAGATCGCCCATCTCGACCCATTTGCCCAGCTTGGACAGGGCGTTGAGCTCCTCTTGGAGGCCGCCCCAGCCATGGATGTCCAGCACCGGGCGGTAGGCGGGGGTCGAACCGTAGAAGGCGATCTGCTGACGGGTGCCGCTGGTGGCGTCGGCCATCTGCTTCTCATTCGACCCGGTCACCACGAAGCTGGGCCCGACCACCTCGAAATCGTCCATGGTCTTGCCCGCCTTGGCCCTGCCCCGTTGCAGGGCGGGCATCGTGACCTCGCGCAGATACTTCTCGGTGGTGAAGCCGTGGCAAATGAACCCGTCGCACACCTCGCCGGCCACCTCGGTCATCAACTCGCCCACGCCGGCCAGGAAGATCTTGGCGTCGCCGTAAGGGTTGGGCCCTGGGTCAAAGAACGGGGTCATCAGGGTGTGGCTGTAGTAGTCACCCCGAAAATCGAGCTTGGTGGCGTGGTTCCAGCTCTCCCAGATGGCCCGCACAGCCAGCACCAACTCGCGCATGCGGGCGGCGGGATGGGACCAGGGCATGGAGAAACGCTTGGTGATGTGGGGCTTGATCTGACTACCCAGGCCCAGGATGAACCGGCCCTTGGAGTAGGTCTGCAGGTCGTGACCGAGGTTGGCCAGCAACATGGGATTGCGGGCGAAGGCCACCGCGATGGACGTGCCCAGCTCGATGTGTTCGGTGTGCTCGGCCGCCAGGACCAGCGGCAGGAACGGATCGTGATTCGTCTCCGCCGTCCAGATGCCCGAGTAGCCCGCCTCTTCCCGGTCACGGGCGTCTCGCGCCACCCCGGCCAGATCCAAACCGATTCCGCTGTCGACCTTCTTGCGGGCCTACCGTTGTGCGCCTCACCCTCAGCCGCTGTCCACACCGACGCCTTGTCGCTCACCAGACAAACCACTTGGCGGGGTGGTGCGCCGTGTGTAATGAGGCGCACCACCCAGAAACCGGGGACGGTGAGCAC
>JANPEN010000221.1:0-11612 GCA_031422955.1 Acidimicrobiia bacterium | reverse complement strand
GTGGGCGCCCAGGGTGATCTCCCGCACCCGACCGTCGGCGTCGTGGATCACCACGGCCACGTCGAGTTCGTCGAGGGTGGCCCGGACCTGGCCGGCGTTGCGACGAGCGCTCTCAACCTCTAGGGCGTGATCGGTCAGGTCGTCCAAGGAGACAAGGATGCGGTCCACCTGCCGGTTCAAATCGTGCAGCACGGTGGCGCGCAGCTGGGCTAGAAAAGGGCCCGGGCGACCGGCTTCGACCATGACCACCAGCTCGAAGCCGCCAGGTTGGCGCGTGGTGCAGTCGTTGAGCACCTGGGCGAAAGATGTCTGGGTCTCGGTCCCGAGCAGGTCCACCAGGCTGGTGCCGACCGTTTCCAGGCCGCCGAACTGGCTGCGCCACGCCGGGTTGACGCTGCGCAGCACACCTTGGGGGTTGGTGAGGGCGTAAGGCACCCGGGCGGCGTCGAACACCTCGGTTAAGAGCAGCTCGTCGCGTTTGCGGGCGGTGACGTCCCGGGCCTGCACCAGCATGGTGGTGGGGGTCTCGGCGCGGCCGACTTCGGCGCCTACCACCCAGAACTCGGCCCACCCCGGCCGATTGTCGAGCCGGGCCAGGTGCACCTCGGCTATCTCAGCCGGCTCGTCCGACGCGGCCGTTGCCGCTGGTGCTGTCTGACGACCGGTCCACGCGACGGCCAGGGCAGCCCCCAGGGCCAGGTGGTCACGCTCGCTGACCAGCTCGAATACCAGCCGCCCGAGTGTTTCGCCGGGGCCCGCACCGACCAGGCGGTCGAAGCCCTCGTTGGCGGCCAGGATGCGCCCCTCGCCGTCGAGGGCGGCCTCGGCGAAGGGCCCGGGCCGAACCCGCGGCGAGGTCGCCAAGGGGCAACTCTCCAGCAGATACCAGCGGCGATCACCCTTGGGGGCGCCGATGGTGCGCAGGACGTAGCTCAACCGTTGCCGGCCAACCTGGCGCTCAAAGCAATAGCGAGCCTCCGGATCCTCCTCCAGGCGCAGGGCGTCGGGGTGCTCGTAGACGGGGTCCCCGGCGGGGTGCAGGTCCAGCACTGAGCGACCCACCCACTGGCCGGCCTCGGGCGATGGCCCGGCGTGGAGTTGACCGAAGGCTGCGTTGCACCAGCTGATGACACCGTCCGGGTCGATGATGGCCACCCCGACCCCGAGGCGTTCCAGCACTGCTTGCCCGAGCTCTGGCGTCAAGCCCGGCGCGCTCCAGGGGAGGGTCACGGGTGCAGCCGACTCGTCGATCGATGGGATCGACTCGCTCAGAAACTGTTCTGCGTCGTGCATGTGGCGCTCCCGGGACACGCCGTCAAGGATGGCGGACAGCGTGGGAGTTGTTACTATCGTCGTAGGAGAAATTCCCGGGACGTGAGCCCCGAGGAGCACCGTACCCGACCCTCGTCGGTTCAGCCGCTGCGGCGCTGGGCGCGAGCACCCTGAGGAGTCTGCCGCCATGACCAACACCGAGTTCGACCTCGACCTCAGCAAGTACAAGCTGGGATGGTCCGACGAAGAGGACTACGTCTTCAAGCCGCGGCGCGGGCTCAACGAGGAGCTCGTCAAGGAGATGTCGTGGATGAAGAGCGAACAGGACTGGGTGCGTGACTTCCGCCTCAAGTCCTTCAAGCACTTCCAGAAGCGGCCCATGCCCAACTGGGGCGGGGACATGTCCCAGATCTTCTTCGACGACATCTTTTATTACATCAAGCCGACCAGCGGTCAGGTGGATAAGTGGGAGGACCTTCCCGACGCCATCAAGAACACCTACGAGAAGCTGGGCATCCCCGAGGCGGAGCGCAAGTACCTGGCCGGGGTCACCGCCCAGTACGAGTCCGAGGTGGTGTTCCACCGCAACCGGGTCGAGCTCGAAGAGCAGGGTGTCATCTTCTGCGACATGGACACGGCCGTACGGGAGTACGCAGACCTGGTCAGGCCCTATTTCGGCAAGATCATCCCGCCAAATGACAACAAGTTCTCCGCACTGAACTCGGCGGTGTGGTCGGGTGGCTCGTTCATTTACGTGCCCCCCGGGGTCGAAGTGGACATGCCCTTGCAGGCCTACTTTCGCATCAACGCGGAGAACATGGGCCAGTTCGAACGCACTCTCATCATCGCCGACGAGGGTTCCAAGGTGCATTACATCGAAGGCTGCTCGGCCCCGGTGTACAGCTCCGATTCGCTGCATTCCGCCGTGGTCGAGATCGTGGTCAAGCCCTCGGCCAGGGTGACCTACACCACCATTCAGAACTGGTCGAACAACGTCTTCAACCTGGTCACCAAGCGTGCCCGGGTTGAGGCTGAGGGTCACATGGAGTGGATCGATGGCAACATCGGTTCCCGGCTCACCATGAAGTACCCGGCCGTGGTGCTGGTGGGTCCCAAGGCCTCCGGTGAGGTGTTGTCGGTGGCATACGCCGGTCCCGGTCAGCATCAGGACGCGGGCGCCAAGATGACCCACGCCGCTCCCGAGACGACCTCCAAGATCGTGTCCAAGTCCATCTCCAAGGACGGGGGCCGCACCTCCTACCGCGGCTTGGTTCGGGTCGAAGACGGCGCCTACGGCTGTAAGTCCCACGTGCAATGCGACGCGTTGTTGCTGGACGAGCACTCGGTGTCGGACACGTTCCCATACATGGAGATCGGGGCCAAGGACGCCATCATCGGCCACGAGGCCACCGTGAGCCGGGTAGCGGACGAGCAGCTGTTCTACTTGCGCTCCCGCGGCTTGTCCGAGGAGCAGGCCATGGGAATGATCGTCAACGGCTTCATCGAGCCGGTGACCCGGACCCTGCCCATGGAGTACGCCGTCGAGTGGAGCCGCCTCATCGAGCTTCAGATGGAGGGCAGCGTCGGCTGACGGTGCCTTTGTTGCGTAGCGTCGGCTGACGGTGCCGTTGGTTGCGTGACGTCGGTTGACGGTGCGCGGCGGGCAGAATGGGTGCATGCCCATGCGGGAGGAATGCAAGAACTTCGAGTCTCGTACCTACTCCGGCGGGGAGACGGTGCGGAAGTGCAACGTCGACTTGGCTCCAGAGGCACCGTGGCGGTGCCCGGAGCAATGTCCGGCCTATGAGCGGCGCTTGGCCGATGTGAACTGGGCCCACGGGAGCTTGGTCACTCCGCCCCCGCCGGCCGAGCCGCCCGGGTTGGGCTCCGATGATGAGCGGGTGGCTCGACTGTTGGAGGAGGCCGAGGAGATCGTCAACGCGGCAGGGCCTGCGCTGTTGGCCGAGGTGGAAGCGGAACGGGCCCGGTCCCGTCAGCCCTTTTGGAGGCGCTGGTTCGGGCGGCGCTAATGGCAGGGACGATCGCCATCTTTGGGGAGGGGGTGCTGATCCGTATGGTCCCCGGTGATGGTCGAGCATGCCCACGTCACCAACCGCGATCTCCGGGCCGGGCTCGCCCTCGACGACACCGTTGTGCGCGTGGTGGTGCTGGACGGGGCGGGGAAGGCCCCGACCGTGGTGGATGCGGCCGAGGCTGATCTGGCCCGTGGCATCATTGTCGACGGCCGGGTTCGAGACAATGCGGGTCTCGGTCGCCTCATTGGCGAGCTGTGGAAGGCCCTCGATCTTGGCGGGGTGGCTACTTTCCTCGGGTTGCAGCCCCTGGATGCCCAGGTGGGCAGGGTGGCGGTGTCCCGCTGGCCCGAATCCGGGCCAGCCCCGGAGGTACTGGCCGAGGTGGCCGCCTTGCGGGCTGCCTACGGCGATGAGGTGGTGTGGAGCGCAGCCCCGGCATCCTCCCAGGGCCGACGCGAGGAGGCTCGCCTGGCCGTCTGTCGGCGTGAGGACATCTCCAGTGCAGTGTGGGCGCTGCGTCGCACCGGTGTGCGCGTGACGGGCGTGGAGTTGGCCGGTCTGGCCCTCGAGCGAGCGCTAGCGCCGGTGGTGGAAGCCGATTCGTCGGGTTCTTCGGGCTGCGGACTGCTCATCGAGTGGTGGGACACGGGACCGGCCTCGGTGTCGGTGTTGGTCGATGGGGCCATGCGTTTCTCGTGGCGCCTGGCCGACCTCGACGAACCTACCTGGCAGCTTGGCCTGCACTGCTACCCGCTGTCAGAGGACCTGCTCCAGCAGGTGCTCGCCGGCCCTGGCGTCGGCGAGGACCACCCCGCTCGCCGCCTGGTGGCTGGCCTTGGCCGGCATGCCGGCGTCTCTGAGTCAGCTACGGCAGCGGCCCTGATCGCTCCCGGGTCGGGCTTGGCGGCGGGCAGCCCCTGGCCGGTGGCCAGTTGCGCCGTCGCCCTGGGCTTGGCCCTGGGTGCGGCGGGCATTGGTGCCGCCCCGCTGGATTTGCAGGCGTGCCTGCTAAACAGCGGCGTTCGTCAGATGCAAACACGGCTGGCGTCGGTGTCGCTTCGCTCACTGGCCTCGCCATCGGCACGCGACCTACTCCCGGGCGGGCCGACTCGGCGGTCGGCGGGGATTGGGCCCGAGCAGTCGAGGCTGTTCAAACCTCGGGCGGTGCCCAAGGTGGCCGAGGTCGCCGGGCCATGAACCGTCGGGTCACTATCGCCTTCTTGGATCTGTTGCGCTGAGGGCAGGGCCGCGTCTTGCCGGTAGCGAGGCCTTTTGCACTACGCTCGTAGGTGAAATTCGGGTACCGGCTCCTGCGGCCGGACTGGTCGAGACCAACCCGATCCCCTGCCCGAGGTGAATGTCCCGTGAGTTCGCTGACCCCTGCCGTCGCGGCTGGCCTCGACGGTCCGCCCTGGCTGCGTGCCTTTCGCGCTGCCGCTGCCTTTGCCGAAACCCCCCTGCCCGTTGCCGACGAGGAGATTTGGCGCTACAGCCGCATCGGCCAGCTGGATCTGCAGTGCTTCGAGTTGGCCGGTGAGCCTGAGGTGGTCGCCGCCGCCCAGCTGTCGACCACGGTGGCGGAACCGGCCGGGATCGTCGTGTTCAACAACGGTCGCCTCACCTCTTGTCACCTCGACGACACGCTGGCCAACAAGGGTGTGCGGCTGGGCCCCATCGGCGATTTCGATGACGGCGCCGCCCAGCTCGGGCGGGTGCTCGGCCGCAGCGAGGACGCCTTGGTCCTGGCCAACGACGCCTTCTGCGCCACCCCAATGTTGTTGAGTGTGCCCCGCGGCGTCCACATCGAGCGTCCGGTGCTGGTGGTGGACTGGACCTCGGCCGAGGGGGGCGCGGTGTTCACCCGGCTAGTGGTGCGAGCCGAGGCCGGCTCCGAGGTGACCGTGGTCCATCAGCAGCGCAGCGACCAGCAACGCTGCTGGCTGGCGCCGGTGGTGGAACTCTCTGCGGCCAACGACGCCCGGCTGCGCTACGTCACCGTGCAAGATCTGGGCGCCGCCGCCTGGCAGACAGCCACGGTGGTGGCTGAAGCCGATCAGCAGGCCACCGTGGAGGTGGCGGCCGCCGCCTTCGGGGCGGACTACGGCCGCTTGCGCATCGACTGCCGCATGATCGGTCGCGGCGCTACCGCCAAGCTGGCCGCCCTCTACTTCGCGGACGGCGATCAGATGCTGGACTTTCGCACCCTGCAGGACCATCGGGCACCGGACTGCACGTCTGACCTGATGTTCAAAGGGGTCCTCGATGACCGCTCGCACTCGGTGTATTCGGGGATGATCCGGGTCCGTCCCGAGGCACGGGGTACCAACGCCTTCCAGACCAACCGAAACATCAAGCTGTCCGACCAAGCGTGGGCGGAGTCCGTCCCCAACCTGCAGATCGAGAACAACGACGTGCGCTGCTCCCACGCCTCCACGGTGGGCCCAATCGACGTTGATCAGCGTTTCTACCTGGAAAGCCGGGGGGTGCCCACCCGGCGGGCCGAGCAGCTGGTGGTTTCCGGCTTCTTCGACGAGGTCGCCGCCCGCCTCCCCGACGACATCCTGCGAGCGCAGGTGGCCGCCCGTATCGAAGCCAAGCTGGGCGCCGGCGCGCCCGGAGCGGATCAGCCCGGTGCCGGTCCCGGCCCGGCAGCATCATGATCCGGGTCTGCGAGGCCAGCGAGCTGGCATCGGGCCAGGCCAAGCGGTTCGACGTGGGCGGCCGACGAGTCGCGCTGGTGCGTATCGAGGAGGACTTCTACGCCCTGGGAGATCGTTGCAGCCATGCCGACGTCTCGCTGTCCGACGGTGACGTTTTGGTGGAAACCAAAGAGTTGGAGTGCTGGAAGCACGGCTCGGCCTTCTCGTTGGAGACGGGCGAGCCCAGTTGTCTGCCTGCCCTCAAGGCTGTGCCGACCTACCGGGTCGTGGTGAATGACGGTGTGGTGTTCATGGAGGAGACCTGATGAGTGTGCTGGAGATCAAGGGCCTGCGGGCCGCGGTGGGGTCCAAGGAGATCCTGCGAGGCATCGATCTGCGAATCGCCTCCGGCGAGGTGCATGCGGTGATGGGGCCCAACGGGGCAGGCAAATCCACCCTCTCCCAGGTGATCATGGGCAAACCCGGCTATGAGGTACTCGAAGGTACGGTGACCCTGGACGGGGTGGATCTGTTGGCCTTGGCGCCATGGGAGCGAGCCCAGGCCGGGCTTTTCCTGGCCATGCAGTACCCCACCGAGGTGGCAGGGGTGGGTCTGGTGGATCTGCTGACCGAGGCCGCCCGTTCGGCCGGGCGCGACCCGTCCCTGGTGGCCGCGGCCGTGCAGGTGGAAGCGGCCCGCATCGGGCTCGACGTCAAGCTGCTGGAACGGTCCCTCAACGTGGATCTTTCTGGGGGCGAGAAGAAGCGCAACGAGACCTTGCAGCTGGCGGTGCTGCGCCCCCGCTTCGCCATCCTCGACGAGATCGATTCGGGGCTGGACATCGACGCGTTGCGGGCGGTGTCCAAGCGGGTCGAGGCCGCCACCGAGGAGTTCGGTCTGGGCGTGCTGGCCATCACCCACTACCACCGGCTGCTCGATGAACTCAAGCCCGACATGGTCCACATCTTGGCCAACGGCACGATTGTGGCCCAGGGAGGCCCCGAGCTGGCTCAGCAGGTGGAACTCGACGGTTACGCCGCTTTCGCCGCCTGAACCGAAGCCGCTTGGCGGCGGGCTGGCTCAACCTTCTTGGGCGACTGCCTCGGTTGATCGAGCCTCGTGGATGGCCTGGATGAGGGTGTTCCACGACAGGGTGGCGCATTTGATGCGGGAGGGGAACTTCATCACGCCCTTGAGCGCTTCCATTTCGCCCAACGCCACCTCGGGGTGCTCGTGGGGTTCTACCTCGCTGTCGTGGCCGTGGTCGCCCACCATCAACATGCCCTTGAAGGCGTGGGTGAGGTCGCTGACCTCACGCAGCGTCTTTCCTTTGACGGCGGCGGACATCATCGAGGCCGACGATTGGCTGATGGAACAGCCTTGGCCGCCGATCTTCACGTCGGCCACCTGGTCGCCTTCGAGCATGAGGTAGACCACTACCTCGTCGCCACACAGCGGGTTGAGGCCTTCCGCCCGCACCGCCGGTGGGGTTTGCAGCTCGCCGCGGTTGCGCGGTGTCTTGTAATGATCGAGGACGATCTCTCGATACAGGTCTTCTAGGCCAGCCATGGGGGACCTACCTACCAGTCGAAGATGCCATCGGCGGCACCGATGGCATCTACCAGCGCATCGATGTCGGAACGGTCGTTGTAGAGATACCAGCTGGCCCGCGCAGTGGCGTTCACGCCGAGCTGTTTCATCAGCGGCTTGGCGCAGTGATGGCCGGCCCGCACGCAGATGCCTCGCTCATCGAGAATCTGGGACAGATCGTGGGGGTGGATGTCTTTGTAGATGAAGGAGGCGAGCCCGCAACGCAGGCCCGGCTCGGCGGGGCCGAGGATGCGCAGATCGTCGCCGTAGCGCTCGTGCAGTCGCCGAAAGGCGTAGCCGGTGAGGGCCCGTTCGTGGGCCAGAACGTTGTCCATGCCCACCTTCTCGAGATAGTCCACTGCTGCTCCGAACCCGACCGCCTCGGCGATGGCGGGGGTGCCCGCTTCGAACTTGTGGGGCAGCTCGGCAGTGGTGAAGCCCTCCAGCGTGACGTTGAGGATCATTGACCCGCCACCCAGGAACGGGGGCATGGCGTCGAGGATGGCCTCGCGTCCCCACAGGGCGCCGATGCCGGTGGGCCCGCACATCTTGTGGGCGGAGAAGGCGATCCAGTCTGCCCCCATGGCCTGCACGTCGCAGCGGTGATGGGGCACGTACTGGCAGGCATCGACCAGCACCTTGGCCCCGGCTTGATGGGCGGCTTGGGCCAGGAAGGGCACCGGGGTAAGGGTGCCGAGCACGTTGGAGGCGGCCGAGACGGCCAGCAGCTTGGCTCCGTCGAGCAGGCGGTCGAGATCGGTGAGATCCAGCTGGCCGTCGGCGGTGAGGCCGAGCCAGCGCAGCTCGAATCCCTTCTCGGCCGCCAACATCTGCCAGGGAACGATGTTGGAGTGGTGCTCCAGATGGGACAACACCACCGCGTCGCCCACGCCCAGGTTTTGACGCCCCCAGGTCTGGGCGACCAGATTCACGGCCTCGGTGGCGTTGCGGGTGAAAATGACCTCGCGGGAGGAAGCCGCCCCGATGAAGCGGGCGACTTTGTCCCTGGCCCCTTCCTGGGCGTCGGTGGCTTCCTCGGCCAGCTGGTACGCGCCGCGGTGCACGTTGGTGTGGTGGCGCTCGTAGTACCTGGTCATCGCGTCGAGGACCTGGCGCGGCTTCTGGGAGGAGGCGGCGGAGTCGAGGAACACGATGGGATGGCCGCGTTCCAACCGTTCGGCCACCAGCGGGAAATCCGCCTTGATGGATGCGACGTCGAGAGGCGAGGGTGGATCGAGGGGATCCAGCCGGGTGGCGGTGGCGGTGTCGGCGGGATCGATCATGTCCGCCAAGCCTCATAGCCCTGGGCCTCGAGCTGGTGGGATAGCTCGGGACCGCCGGAGGCCACTACCCGACCGTCGATGAGGATGTGGACGAAGTCCGGTGTCAGCTCATCGAGCAGGCGCTGATAGTGGGTAATGACCAGGGTGCCCAGCGCCGGGCGCTCCTTGCGCACCTCGCGCACCCCTCGGGCCACCACCCGCAAGGCGTCGATGTCGAGGCCCGAGTCGGTCTCATCGAGGATGGCGACTTCTGGTTGCAGCAGAGCCATCTGCAGGATCTCGTTGCGCTTCTTCTCCCCGCCGGAGAAGCCCTCGTTGAGGTAGCGCTCGGCGAAGGTGGGGTCCATCTCGAGGCGGCCCATCCACTCCATGAGGGCCAGGCGGACCTCCAGCACGGACAGGTCGATGCCCTTGCGGGCGGACATGGTTTGGCGCAGAAAGTTGTAGACGGACACGCCGGAGATCTCTTGGGGGTATTGGAAGGCCAGGAAGATGCCCGCTTTGGCCCGAACTTCCACGTCCCAGTGGGTGATGTCGTCGCCCCGAAAGAGGATGGCACCCTCGGTCACCACGTACTCCGGGCTGCCCAACAACGCCTGGGCCAGGGTCGATTTGCCCGACCCGTTGGGGCCCATCAGGGCGTGGATCTCGCCCACTTCCACGGTGAGATCGACCCCCCGAAGGATGGGGACGGACCCCTTGGTCGTGCACACGTGCAGGTTGTCGATCTGGAACAGCGCCGGCTCGGCCATAGCGACCATGCTAATTCGCACTATGGCGGTAGTGGAAATGTTCTTCGCCTGCGGCACAGGTAGACCACGCTGTGCTGGCTGCTCGGCTGGGGCCTGTCTGGGCTCACCAGCCCCGCGCCACCCACTCGTCGAGATGGGGCCGCTCATTGCCGATGGTGGTGTCGATGCCGTGGCCGGGAAGGACCAGGGTGCCGGCGTCGAGGGGGCGGAAAAGACGATCCTCGATCGAACGGATGATGGTGTTGAAGTTGGCGTATTCGAACTTGGTGGCGCCGGGACCGCCGGGAAAGAGCGTGTCCCCGCTGAAGAGGATGGGCGAGCCTTCGAGGCGGAAACACATCGAACCCGGGGTGTGACCAGGGGTGGCGATGGTGTGCAGCTTCAGCTTGCCCACCTCGTACACATCGCCGTCGTCGATGACGAAGTCGTAGGTCTCCTTGATGAGGGCGTGGTCCCCGGAGGCGATGCCGACGTCGATGCCGGCGTTTCGCACCGCCGGCACGGCCTGGATGTGGTCGAAGTGTCCGTGGGTCTCCAGCACCTTGCGCACGCCCAGGCTCTGGCACAACTCCAGCAGCAACTCGTGTTCGTTGGCTGCGTCGAGCAGGACGGCGTCGCCTGTCTGTTTGCAGCGAAGCACGAACACGTTGTTCTCATAGGGTCCGACCACCACCTTGTGGATCTCGGCCTGGGTGTCCTCATAGTGCAGGGTGTTGGTTGGCGCTGCCATGGTGTGACACTAGGTCGCCCGACCGGATCGGTGGGTCAGCGTATGGGCGCCCGCCTGTGCTCGCCGGATCGCGTGGGGCCGGCCGGGACGGGACGGGGCGCGGCTAGGCGGCTCGGGCCAGGGTGTCACGCACGATGGTGGCGACCAGGGCGGCCTCATCGACCACCAGCCGGTAGGTGAACTCGACCACGGCGTATCCGGCCGCCTCCAACCGGGCCCTGCGTAGCCGGTCCCGATGAAAGGCCGGGTCGTTGTCGTGGTGGGCTCGCCCGTCCAGTTCGATGACCAGGTGGCCGACAAGTAGGTCGACGCGGCCGATCAAGCCGCTTCGATCGAAGAGCTCGACCTGTCGCTGCGGGGCCGAGAGGTCGTGCGCTCGCAGCAACTGCACCATTCCTGTCTCGAGGTAGCTCTCGGTTGGCGCTATGCCCGGAGGGCGCTGGCTCAGAACGCCTCGCAATACCGATATCCCGTGGCGCCCGGACGCGTCCCGCACCTGTTCCTCCAGGGCCGCGATCGTGGTCAGCTGGCGGTGCAAGGCGCACTCCAGGGCGATCTCCACCTGGTCGGCGGGGGAGGTCGTCTCGCGACCAGGGGCGCTTCCCAGCTCGCACAGCGTCTGATATATGCCGGTCACCGGAAATCCAGCGATGCTGGTGGCAGGGTTGTAGGGCAGGGCACGGCGGGCGGAGGGGCTGCGTCCGCCGCCGGTGGAGCTGGCCACGTTGAGCTCGATGGCTTCTGGACCTGGGCTGAACCCGTCGAGTTGCCACATGGTGGCCGCCGACCCGCGGGCCAACATGGCCCGCGACCCGGCGGCGAGCAGCTCGAGGCGAGCCCGTTGTCGCCACCGGTGTCCAGGGTCCGAGTCAAGCAGCGGACAGTAGTAAAGGCCGCGCCGATAGCGTCTGAGTTCGCCGGTCGCGACCAGTTGACCCAGGTCGCGCCAATGCAAGCCAGCGGCGCGCAGCTCGTTCGTCTGCAGGACGCCTTCGTTGCCGCCTACCGCTTCGACCCTGTGACTGCTGCCCTCCGACTTGGAAACATGAATGATCATGAAATCTACCGTAATGCAGTATCGAAGAAGCTCGCACGGCCTCGCTCGCTCAAAGATCTGCGGGTTCCATCCACGCGGAGCTCTTCCTAGTGCATTGCGTAATACAACGATGCTGGTAGGCGGCCTGTCCTCGCCGTCGCTACCTCTGGATGTGGATGTAAACCGCAGATCGTTCGTGGCGAACGTCCGGTGGTGTCTGCGGTGAGCCTTACAGGGGCGGATTGCCCAGCCTGGGGCAGGGGCCGTTGCCGG
>JANPEN010000220.1:0-6310 GCA_031422955.1 Acidimicrobiia bacterium | reverse complement strand
GTCTCCGAGCGGTCCGGGTAGATCTGACCAAGGGCACGGTGGACATCGCCCAGACCATCACCGAGGTGAGCGGCCGCCTCATCGAGGGTCCCCCCAAGACCCGTGCCGGGCGGCGGGTCGTGCCCCTCCCCCGCTTCGTCGTCGAGGAGCTCGGCGCGCACCTGGGATCCACGCCGGCGGGCTCCAACGATCTCGTGTTCACGGCGCCGGAGGGCGGACCGCTTCGGCTGGCCACCTGGCGGAGCCGATTCTGGGCGCCGGCAGTGGCCCGGGCCGGCCTCGAGCACCTCCGCCCCCACGACTTGCGACACACCGCGGTTGCATTGTGGATTGCGGCGGGAGCAGACCCGAAGCTGATCGCCGAGCGGGCGGGGCACACATCGGTGGCGGTGGTCCTCGACCGCTACGGGCACCTCTATCCGGACGCCTCGGACCGGCTGAACGACGTGCTGGAGGTCGTCGGTCGCTCAGCAGCCGAGGAATCCCGACGCCCACGCCTCGTGCCACTTGATGTGGCACGGGCATGACCGATGCCAAGCTGTGACGGCCAGGGCCGCCGAGTCGGTGTGGCACGTGTGTGGCACGAAACCACTGGACGAAAGACAGCTCGCCGGTCACACCACCTCTGACCAGGACTTTTAGGGTGGGCGCTGGGGGACTCGAACCCTCGGCCTCAGCCGTGTGAAGGCTGCGCTCTAACCAACTGAGCTAAGCGCCCGGACGAACAGGCGCACAGCCTAGCGCCCGAAGCGCAGAGCCAGCGATTTCCCCATCGACCTCGCCGCACCGGGTCCCTGCTCAATAGTCGAGCAGGCAGGCACTCTCCTGCTGATCAGGCAGATAGACCTCCCTGGCCCCCGCGACACAGGGCCGGCCGATGGCGACCAGGGCGACGATGCGAAAGTCATGGGGGCCGCTGCAGCTGACCAGGTCGAACGCGCCCGCCAACTCATTGACACAGTCCCCCACCTCCAGCCGGGCCGGAGGGACGGTGGTGGGCGTGCTGTTCTGGCTGTCGCCGGTGTTGCTGCTGTTGGCGGCATAGGCCGTAAAAAGGAAGATGGCGCCGAGCACCCCGAGCAGCACCACCCACAACAGGCCGCGCGCCACCTGAAAGCCGCCGCCGGGCGTGAAGTAGACCGTCTCGCCGTTCTCAATCGGATCGAACCCACCATCACCCGGGGACGATGAGGACTGGGGCGAAGCGGCCGGGGGCGGGGATGGCGTCGCGGTGCCCGCCCGGCGAGCGGCGGCCAGGCTTCGTTCCAGGTCGTAGAGTTCTTTGGCCGCCCGATCCGAGAGCACCTCCCAGGCTGCGTTGAGCTCCCGCATCCGGCCCGCGGCCGCCTCCGCCCGCTCGGGACTGGATTGCTGGTGGCGGTCGGGGTGCAACTGGCGGGCCAGGGCCCGATAGGCGCGGCGAATGTCGGACACGGGCGCCGAAGGCTCGACGCCAAGGGTGCGGTAGTGGTCTTGCGTGCTGGCCAGGCTAGGGACGATCGACCCGGAACAACCTCACGGTGAGCTGGGCGAGGTGTTCCTCGCCGGTATCGACGGGCGGCCGCCCACCGCTAGCCGCTGGGCCAAACGTTCGAGGCCCGCGACCCGACTGGCCTTGACCAGGACCACGTCGTTCGCGCTCAGCCCCATCCGTTCGAGGGCCAGCGCGGCGCTCTCGACATCGGGCCAACAACGGGTCGGGTCGACCCCGAACTTGGCTGTCCCCACCGCAAAGAGCTCGATGCCGCGCCGAGCCGCCTCGGCAGCCAGGCCCAGATGGGCGGCACCGGAACCCTCGCCCAGCTCCGCCATCTGCCCGAGCACAGCCAGCCGGCGGCCTCGCCCGGAGGGACCCAACGCCAGCAACGCCTCGAAGGCAGCCAGCACCGCCACCGGGCTGGCGTTGTAGGCGTCGTTCAGGATTGTCGCTCCACTCGCCGCGGTGCTCACCGCCATCCGCCACGGCGACAACGCGGCCGCCTCGATCCCGGCCACCGCGGCGGTCAGACCAACACCGGCGACCATGGCCGCCGCCAGGGCCGCCAGGGCGTTGCCGACCATGTGGACACCGGCCACCGACAGCGCCACCGGGCTGGATCCCCACGGGCTGTGCAGCTCGAAGCGGGCCCTGGCCTGGCTATCGACGCGAATCCCCTCCGCCCACACCTCAACCCCCCCGGCGGACCCTCCAGGAGGGTGGGCCGCGTAGGTGAGCACCGAGGCCGGGCCCCGAGAGGCCATGGCCAACACCAACGGGTCCTCGGCGTTGAGCACGGCCACCCCCGCGGGGCCAGGGGGAAGGGCCTCGATGAGCTCCCCCTTGGCTCGGGCCACGTCTTGAAGGGAGCCGAACAGCTCCAGGTGCGCGGGCGCCACCCGGGTGACCACCCCAACGGTGGGACGAGCCACCCGGCACAGCTGGGCGATGTGGCCCTGGCCTCTCGCCCCCATCTCGATGACCGCCGCCTCGCTGTTGCCGGGGCCATTGCACAAGGTGAGGGGCACGCCCAGCTCGTTGTTGAAGCTGTTGGCCGCCGCGGTGGTCACGAAGGTGGTGGACAACGCGGCCGCCAGCAAGTCTTTCACCGAGGTCTTGCCGACCGAGCCGGTGACGCCGATCACCCGATCGGCCAGGCGAGCACGGGCGGCCGCTCCCAGGGCGGTTAGGGCCGCCGCCGTATCGGCCACCAGTAGGCCGGTCGCTCCGGTCACACCGCTCACACCGGTCCCGGGGGGCGGGATCGGGCCGGCGGTGAGGTAGGCGGCCGCCCCGGCGGCGACGGCGTCGGCGATGAACTCGTGGCCGTCACGCTCGGCCACGATCGGCACGAAGAGCATGCCCGGACGCAAACTCCGAGAGTCGATGGACACGCCGTCCACGAACCCGACGGGCTCGGATCCACCGACCTGCGGGCGCTCAACCAGGCGGCCACCACAGGCCAGGGCAACAGCAGCAAGCTCGAATCTCACCCATCCAGTCTGGCCAGCGAGGTGGGCCCAGCGAGAGATGGCGGCGCCCTCGGAGCGAATCGACGTCGAATCGCTCCCAGTACCGCTCGTCGTGCTCATCCTCGGTGGCGCTGCGCCCGCCCAGCGTCAGACCGAGACCTGCGTGATCGCCGTCCGGTGCAGGGTGGGGCGCTACCGTCGGACTGGTGCAGCCTCGGATCAAGCTGGTGGTGCTCTTCGGCGGACAGTCGGCCGAACACGATGTGTCCCGCACGACCGCAAGCCATGTGCTTCGGGCCGCCGATCCCCAGCGTTACGACATCGTGCCCATCGCCATCGATCGAAACGGTCAGTGGCACCTGGCTGAAGCGGCCCTCGACGCCCTGGCCGAAGGCCCCGACACCCTCCCCGACGCCCTGGTGGCGGATGGCCCTCCCGTTGAGGCCCTACCCATCTTTCGGTCGGCAAGGACAGCCGGGACAGCCGGCACCGTCGTCGCCCTGCCGTTGTTACACGGGCCTTTCGGCGAGGACGGCACCGTGCAGGGCCTTTTCGAGGTGGCCGGCGTGGCCTACGTCGGAGCCGGGGTCTTGTCCTCAGCGTTGGCCATGGACAAGGCCAAGGCCAAAGAGGTCTTCGCCCACCACGGTCTGCCCCAGGCCAACTGGTTGGCCTGGCGAGCCGATGAGCTCCCGGCCGACCCGGTCGACATGGCCGCGGCCACCCTCGGCTTTCCCTGCTTCGTGAAGCCGGCCAACCTCGGATCCTCCGTCGGGGTCTCCAAGGCCCACAACCCCGCCGAGTTCGCTCGGGCTTTGGACCTGGCCCTCTCCTATGACGAGTGGGTGGTCATCGAAGAGGCCATCACCGGCCGGGAGATCGAGTTGGCCGTGCTCGGCAACCTCGACCCCCGGGTCTCGGTAGCTGGCGAGATCGTGCCCGGCGCCGAGTTCTACGACTACGAGGACAAGTATCTCGACGGGCGGGCCAAGTTGCTCATCCCCGCGCCCCTGCCCGAAACGGTCGCCGCCACCTTCCAGAAACTGGCCGTGGCCGCCTTCCGGGCCTGCCGGGCCGAGGGCATGGCCAGGGTCGACTTCTTCTACGAGGAGGACGGCCAGAGACGCGGGCCTCTGCTCAACGAGGTCAACACCATTCCCGGCTTCACGCCGATCTCGATGTACCCCAAGTTGTGGCAGGCCTCGGGGGTGGGCTACGGCGAGCTCATCGACCGGCTCGTAGCCCTGGCCCTCGAACGCCACCAGCGCCGGCAGAGCCGCGCCCGAACCGACCGCTGAGCAGGGTGCCGACCCGTCTGGCGGCGCTGGCCTAGGCGTTGGGCCACGTGCTCCTCGCCGCTCCAACGCAGCCAACCGACGAGATCCTCACCGGCGCGTCGATACGAGGCGGCCAACGTCACCTCGTCGGTCAGCAAACCGGAACCGCCGTACATGGTCTGCCAGCGAAAGGCTGCGTAATCGGCCGGGGGCAGGGGCAAGAAGGGGGGCCGTCGCCACCAACGGGGGCGGGCCATGTCCCGCACCTGGCGCAGCGCCCCCGGCCACAGGCGGGGCTCGGCCAACACGGCCCGAGCAATAGACCAACGCAGCCGCCACAGCCTCACGGGGTCAACCCCAGCCCGTGGCGGGCCACCGCCGCGGCACCAACCAGGGGCCCGTCGTGGCCCAGGCCGGCAAAGCCGATACGAGCCCCCCGGCTGAAGGAAAGACAACTCCGAGCGGCCAGCTCCTCACGGGCCGCAGCCATGAAAACCTCGCCGAAACCGAGGCCAACCGACCCCGCCACCAGCGCCAGACGCAGGTCCAACAGGTTCACCGCCGAGGCCACCGCCCGACCGACCAGACGTCCGGTGCGCTGGCGCAGCTCCACTGGCGCCTGCGCCGGCGCCTGACCGGTCATGGCGGCGATGGCCGTGCCCGACGCTTCTGCTTCGAGGCACCCCTGGGCACCACAGGCACAGCGGCGACCGTCGGGCACCACGCATACGTGGCCCAGATGCCCGGCGTTGCCGCTGGCCCCGTCGACCAGACGGCCGTCAACCACCACCCCTGCCCCCACCCCGGTGGACACCACCATGGCCAGGTAGTTTGCTTGCTCCTGGGCGGCGCCGCACCAGCCCTCGGCTCGGGCCAGGGCCTTGGCGTCGTTGTCGACGTAGGCGGCCAGGCTGAAGGCCTGCTCCAGGCGGGCGGGCAGGGGAAAGTCGCGCCAGGCCGGGATGTTCAGCGGTGACACCGTCACCCCGCCCGCCGCCATCGGGCCACCACAGCCCACCCCGATGGCGTGCAGCTCACCCACGCCACCGGTGGCCCGCCACTGCGCCACGGCCACGTTGGCCAGTGCAACGAGCGCGCTGAAGAGCACCTCCGGATCGTTCTGTTTCGGGGTGGCCGTGCGCTGGGCGGCGGCCACCGCGCCGGTGGGGCCGACCACCGCGGCGGCCAACTTGGTGCCCCCGATGTCTAAGGCCAAGACCTGCGGGGTATCCATGGTTGGGCACGGTAGCGCCACCCGAAGCTGGCTGTTGACCCCCCGGTTGACTTCCTCGTTGATGCTTGTTGGACCCCGTCGCTTCACCTTCACCAACGGTGCGACCACCCCCAAAAGGTCGGCTGGACAACTGGGTTCCCGCACGCACTACAGCCGTTGGGAGCGCTACTGTCGCCCGGAGCCTTTGCGTCTGCAACCGCCCCTGTGGCGGCGCCGGCGCCACCCGTGCTACGGCCGCACCGCGCGGCCCTATCAGAGGAGCCAACGTTGGCGAACGAAGTCCCGACCGGCCACGGCACCCTGGCGGGCCCGGACTCGAACGGCTCCCCCCCTTCGGATCCGCCGGTCGACCTTTCGACCCACGATGCGGCCACCTTCTCGGAGTTGTTCACCACGACGGTGCGCAATATCGAGAAAGTCATCCAGGGCAAGCCCGAGGTCATCGAGCTGGTGGTGTTGTGCCTGGTAGCCGAGGGTCATCTGTTGGTGGAAGACCGACCAGGGGTGGGCAAGACCACGCTGGCCAAGGCCCTGGCCACCTCCCTGCATACCAGCTTCGGGCGGATCCAGTTCACCCCCGACCTGCTGCCCTCCGACGTGGTCGGCGTCACCGTGTTCGATCGCTCTGCGGCCGCTTTCGACTTTCGGCCCGGCCCGGTCTTCAGCTCCGTTGTCCTGGCCGATGAGATCAACCGCGCCTCGCCCAAAACTCAGGCCGCCCTGCTGGAGGCCATGGCGGAAAAGCAGGTCACGGTAGACGGCCAGACCTACGCCCTGCCTCGCCCCCACATGGTGCTGGCCACCCAGAACCCCATCGAGCACGAGGGCACCTACCCCCTGCCGGACTCGC
>JANPEN010000219.1:0-2277 GCA_031422955.1 Acidimicrobiia bacterium | reverse complement strand
CGCCGGGCGTCGGCCCGCTTCTGAGCATGCACACCGACGGCCCCGGCGGCCGAGCGGCGCTCGTCAGCTACACGCCCGGCAAGTAGCGGGTCGGGTTTCCTCGATCGGACCTGGCAACTGCGGCTTTAGGGGTCCGCGGCCAGCAGGCCGGCTGGGTTCCGGGGACGCTACGGTCCGCCCAAGGGGTCGCGAGCGGGTAGGGCGTAGCGAACTCGCGGCGCAGCTCGTCGATCACCGGTCGGAGCCGTTGTAGCGGCAAGCCGCGGCGGCGGTACTCGCGCAGGTAGCCGAGCTCGACGAACTCGCCCCAGGTCACGATGTCATCGCCGGTGTGGGATTCGCGGATCACCGGCGCGTACCGCACGCCGTGATGCTCGTAGCCGTCGAGCCACGCGCGTGTGCGATCCCGCCGCAGGCCGAGCAGGCCGGCAGCCTGCGCGACCCCGTACACGGGACGCTCGAGGATCGACACGACGTCTGCAGTCACCGCGCCATTATTGCTACCGACGAAATGGCTGCCGCTGGAAATGCGGGATTCGAGCGCCAGCGTGGGTGTGGCGTGTTCATCAACGATATGATGACATTCATGCCATCGAGCCGGAGCATGCTGTTCAGGGTCGCTGAACCGCGTAACGGCTGGTTCCGTGCCGCCGACGCGGTCGAGGCCGGTGTCGCCCGCCAACAGCTGGCCCGATTCGCCGCGTCGGGTGTGGTGCAACGGTCTGCGCATGGGATTTACCGGCTGTGTGAATTCCCGGCCACACCCTTTGAGGATGTGATCGAGGCGTGCCTGTGGGCGGGCCCGGACGCGGTGGCGGGTCACGGGACCGCGCTGGCGGTGCATGGTCTCGGCGACGCCATGCCGGCCGTGATCCATCTGATCGTTCCTCGCCGTTTCCGCAAGCACCGAGCCGGGGTAGTCGTGCATCAAGCGACCCTTGATCGGCGTGATCTCACCGTGCGCGGCGGCGTTTCGGTCACGACCGTGGAGCGGACGATTAGGGATCTGGCCGCAGATGGTGAGAGCCCGGATTCGGTGGTTGCTCTGGTGGCGGAGGCCGAACGGCTAGGGGTTGTGAGCCATCGCCACGCGACTGCACTCCGATCCGAGATTATGGCCGTGACGTGATCGGCCCATACGGCGACGCCGCGGCGTTTCGCGCCGCGCTTGAGACCCGACTTCGTCAGGCTGCGCTGGAGAGCAGGGTTCCGCTCGATCGGCTCCGCAAGGAGGTCGCCACGCAGCGGATGATCGCCCGTCTGGCCGCGAGCGAACACGCGGACGGCTGGGTCCTCAAGGGCGCGCTGGTTCTGCTGGTCCGCCTCGATCACGCTGCCCGAGCGACGAAAGACGCCGATACCACCTGGCGATACGACGCAGCGCGCCTCAACGACGCGCTCGATGACGCGGCGGGCTGCGATCTCGGCGACGGGTTCGAGTTCCAGATCGGGTCCGGCAGCCGGATCGGCGCCGAGACCGGGGAAGGTGGATGGCGGTACTCGGTCCGTGCCTTGCTCGACGGGCGACTGTTCGAGCAGTTCATCCTTGACGTGAACGTCTCGCCCGACGATCCCCGCCCAGTCGATCGTCTCACACTGCGCCGGGTCTTGGACTTCGCGGGGATCGACCCGCCAACGATCGCTGCGGTTCCGGTCCGGTTTCACCTCGCGGAGAAACTGCACGCCTACGTACGGATCTACGCTCAGGCCAGGCTGTCGAGCCGCACGAAGGACCTCTACGACATGCTCGTCATGGCCCGGTCACTCCCGCTGCCGGCCAGCGATGAGCTCCACGACGCCGTCACCGCGACCTTCGAGCTCCGAGCGACCAGCCTGCCCACAACCCTTCCGGTGCCGCCCGCCCAATGGCAACGAACCTGGGCAGGCTACGTACGCGACTACTCGATCCCCTGGACCAACCTCGATAGCGCCTATGCGGCGCTGGAACAACTCTGGGCACCGGTCCTCGCACCACCCGCCCGGCCCCAAACGTGGGACGTCGAGGAGTGGACCTGGCGGTAGCCGGCGCCGCCACGGCCAGCGACGACCCAGCTCCGGAAAATCTAACAAAAATCTCACAGCACAGCGGCAACTCGGGGGTATCTGCGGGCAACAGCGGGGAGCTGAAATGGCCTCTGATCTGGGACGGTGTGCCCAGGCCAGGCAGAACGAATGATCGCAAATAGGGCTCATAACCCGAGGGTCGCAGGTCAGGCAGCTGCGTACTGATGGACCCAGGGATCGCGTGTACTTGGGGTTTGTGTCGCCCCTCCGTCT
>JANPEN010000218.1:0-12998 GCA_031422955.1 Acidimicrobiia bacterium | reverse complement strand
CTTGGGCGTCTGTACTTCTGGAAGGCACGGCATCGAGAACTCGACGCCGGAATGGAACCGAGCGGGAGGCTGCTATGAACACGGCGCATAAGACAGTAGGAAAAGCATTTGGGCGACGACTGGCCTTGGGAGCAGTGGCTGGGGTGGCCGCCCTGGCCCTGGCGGCCCCGACGGCACTGGCTGATGAGGGCAGCGGCCATGACGGCGATCGACGCATCTTCGCTGCCGGCCCGTTGCAGGACTTGCGGCTTGGGACGGACCCCACCGATGGCGCCACCGCGCAGGTCAAGGTGGAACAAGAAGACGGCGAGACCGAGGTGTCGTTGAAGATCCAAGGCCTGGGCCGGGGGTCGGCCGGCCTGCAGTTGGGGGCCCATGTGCACGTGGGCCGTTGCGTGGCCGGCAATGGGGGCGCGGCTGGCCCGCATTTCAATATCGCCAGCGGCAGCACACCGGTGGTGATCAGCGAGGAGACCGAGGTTTGGTTGGATTTCGTCATCGGTCGTAACGGCACGGCCAGGGCGGAGGCGGAGGTACCCTTCGTGATCCCGCCCGGCGGCGCCGGCTCAGTGGTCATTCACATCAACCCGACCACTCCGGGGACGGGTGTGGCAGGAGCACGGATCGCCTGTTTGCCGGTGCAGTTCTGATTTGAACGAGACGCCAACACCCGCAGCTGCTTACCCCGAGGTTGTCATGCACGATCGGATGAAGGATGGCACAGTTCTGGTGGTCTTCCTGGAGAAGCTGCGGGTGTTGGTGGTCGCCGGGGTGCTCACCGGTGCGTTGGTGGCCGGTCTCGGGGGGCGGCTGGCCATGTTGGTGCTGCGCCTCACCTCGCCCGATGGGGTGCGAGGGGTGATCAGCGATGACGGCTTCCGCATTGGCGAGGTGACCCTGTTCGGCACCTACAGCCTGGTGGCGTTGGGGGCCGCTATCGGCATCATCGGCGCCGCCGCCTACCGTTGGGTATGTCCGTGGCTCCTCGGTCCCCCCTGGTTCCGGCGGGTGACGGTATCGGCCGGTTCCGCCGCGGTAGTGGGATCAATGTTGATCCACGCCGACGGGGTTGATTTCACCCTGCTGAAGCCAACTTGGTTGGCCATCGCCTTGTTTCTGGCCTTACCGGCGGCTTTCGGCTGGCTGATCGGATGGGCCGTTGATCGCGTCGCCGCGCCGACTTCGTGGACGGCCCGTGGCCGCCGCCGGTGGGTGGTGCCGGTGGTGTTGGTGGCCTGCTTTCCGGTGGTGATCATTCTGGTGGGCGTGACCGCATTGGTGCTGGCCATCTGGGTGCCGATCCGCGCTCAACCCCAGACGTTGCGCTGGAGCCGTACCCTGCCCGTCCTGCTGGTGGCGCGGGCGGCGTGGCTTGCCGTTGCCGTCGCCGGTTTGGCTGCCTTGCTTGGCGACATCGACGCCCTCGCGTGAGGCACACGGTGAGCTGGCGGCGGGTTCTTCAGGGTGCGGGTCGAATGGCGGCGGTGACTCGGCTGAGGGTGGCGAACTCGGCGATGAGTCTCAGCGGACCTGCAGTACCTCGGGTCGTACCCGGAGCCAGGCCAACAGGCCCAACAAGCCGGCCACGTTGAAGATCACCAAGGCGGCCGGCGCCCCCACGGCCTGGGCCAACTCTCCCAGGGCGTACATACCGATGGGTAGGGCGCCGATGGCCATGCTCAACAATCCCATGGCCCTGCCTCGCATCTCCGCGCTGGTGGAGGTGATGGCCAACGCTGTCTGGGTTGATCCGAAGAAACCCATGGCCACCCCGGCCCCGCCGGCGAAGCCAACCATGGCCCAATAGCGCGGTAGCACGGCGAATCCGATGAGCAGACCAAACGCGGCCAGCGACCCGCCGGCGTAGCTGCGCCCGCGATGGGTGCTGCGCAGCGCCACCCACAACGACCCGATCATCATCCCCAGTCCGGCGGCGGCGGAGATCATCCCGGTCATGGTGGGCGAGGCGTCCACCCTTTTAGCCATCACCTGGACGATAGGAAAATAGGAGAAGTGGAAGAAGTCCACGAACACCGTCACCCCGAGGATGGATACCAGGGTCAGGTTGGTGGGCAGGGCCCGAACTCCTTCGAGCACGGTATGCAGGAACGGGGGCAGTGGCGGCGGACCGTCAGGGTCCACGGTCCCCTGCCTCCCCGCCCCCACCCCGCCGGTGGAGGGCACCCGCCACATCACCGCCAGGGCGACGGTCAAAGCGGCGGCAATGGCCAGGTAGGCCTGACCCACGCCCAATTGGTCGATGATGATCCCGCCCAGCAACGCGCCCAGGGCCAGGCCGGCGGCCGAGCTGGCCATCTCCAGGGCCATGGCCCCGTTCACGTGTTCGGCGCCGACCAGGTCATAGATCAAGGCCCGACGCACGGTCATGTCCACGATCCAGCCGAAGCCGACCACCAACATGAAGGGGTAGATCATCCACACCCGGAGTGTCTCGGTCAGCCCGGCCAGACCCATCAGCACGGTGAGGGGGATCAGCACGCCCAGCTGCAGCAACACCGTGCGCCGGCGGTCGAAGCGATCCGACACGGCCCCGCCCAGCAAACCGGCGAACAACAACGGGCCCCACATGGCGGTGCCGGTCAGCTGGACCAGACGCGGTGATCCGGTCAGATCGTTGGCGACGTAAGCGCCCAGGAACCCCATGCCCCACCGGGCGATGCTCCAGATCCATCCGGTGGCGTAGACCTTGGGAAAATGGGGGGACCGCAGCGACACGAAAGCGTTGGTGAAGGCGTGGCCCGGTCTTTCTTGGCCCGGCCCGGCTATTGACACGGTGGCACCCTAGTCCTCGTCTGGTCCGGCGGATCCCCGGGTCGGTTTTGGCGGGGGAGACCTGGGGTGTGGATTGCTGGCCTTGGGCCCCTGCCCCATACTCTCCGGTATCGTGACTACCTGCGGGGGCGGCTGTCGGAGCGCTACGGCCACGACGTGTGGCGCGGTAGGGCTTGAGCGCCGGCAACGCCGCGGTGTGGGCAAGTGCCGATGGACAGTGGCGGTCGGCCCCTGTTGTGCGGATTTGGGGTGGCCCTTGTGCGGATCTGGGGTTTTGGCCGCAATGCCTTTCGGCATTCGTGCTGGTCAGAGGGTCGGGCCCCTTCCGGCGAGGAGCAGAAAACCCCAGATCCGCACAACGCACCCCGCACCGTACGATTTCGTTCACTTTCCGCCGGAACTGACCACACTGAGTGTAAATTCGCTGCCGCTGTCCGGTGATTCGTTAGCGATGCGCTCTGGCTGTCCGTTGACCCCGTACCCAGCCGGGCAGGACCAGCCCAGGGCGATCGACGGGCGGCCTAGAGTCCACCCGTCAGGTTTGGTCCTGCTGTGGGGCGGGTCCGTAGGACAAGGGGGTACGCAACATGTCCAGCGTCAACACGGTGAGCTCTCAGTTGATCGACATCGGCCAACTCCCCTGGACGGAGTTGTTGCCAGGGGTGCAAGCCAAACGGGTATGGGCCGATGCCGACACCAACCGGGTGGCCCTGTTCATCCGCTTCGCTCCTGGGGCCTCGCTGTCGCGCCACGCCCACGACGGCGATGAGCTGGTCTACGTACTTGAGGGTACGGTGGCCGATGAGTTCGCCGCGGTGACGGCGGGCAACGTGGGGTATCGACCCAACGGCTGCACCCACACCGTGCACAGCCCCAACGGGGCCACTGCCTTCGCAGTGGTCTCGGGTGGCGTGCACCCGGCTGAGGGCGCCGCCTCCGGTCCCGCCTCCCAACTGTTCGACCTGGCCACCACCGCCTGGGTGCAGGCCCGCCCTGGCATTCGCCAGAAACCGTTCTGGTCCGATCCCGCGGCCGGGCGCAGCGCTGCCTTCAGCCGCTTCGAGCCCGGCGCCGAACTCCCCGCCCATCGCCACGTGGGCGACGAGTTGGTGTTCGTCATCGAGGGCACGGTGCAAGACGAGGCTGGCGCCATTCGCCCGGGTGTGGTCGGCTACCGGCCTGACGGTTGCACCCATACCGTGCGATCCCCCAACGGGGCCACCGTGTTGGCCTTCCTCTGGGGTGGCGTCGAAGCGATCTGAGCTGAGGCGGACCGTCCCGCCGGTTAGGGTCCCGCCGGTATGGAAAAAGCAGCCTTTTATCGTGATGCGCTGGCGGACACCACCGGTCCCCTGCAAGGAATGCGGGTGGTGGATTGCACCACCGCCTGGGCGGGCCCGATGGCCGGCTGCTTGCTGGCCGACCTCGGCGCCGATGTCATCCACATCGATCTGCCCGGTGCCACGCCGCCTCAGTCGGAGCCGCTCATCGGCGGTACCAGCCTCAACTACGTCAACCAGACCGTGCACCGCAACAAGCGAAGTCTGAGCCTGGATCTGCGAGTCCCGGCCGGACGAGACGTTTTCTTGGCCTTGGCCGCCACCGCCGATGTGGTGATCGAAAACTTCCGCCCCGGCACGCTGGAGGGTTGGGGCATCGGCTTCGAACACTGCCGGGCGGTCAAGGCCGATCTGGTGTACGTATCCATCAGCGGCTGGGGCCAGTTCGGGCCGTGGGCCGAGCGGGCTGGCTACGACCCGGCCGCCCAGGCGGCCAGCGGCTGGCTGGCCCTCAACGGCACCGCCGACGGTCCGTTGGTGAAAGCGCCAACCTTCTTGGCTGACGACCTGGCCGGCTTGCACGGCGGGCTGTCCGCCCTGGCCGCCTTGCGCCATCGCGACCGCACCGGGGAGGGCCAACACGTCGACGTGTGCCTGATTGACTCGTTGTTGTTCCACTCCGATGGGCTGTTGACCCTCGGCGCCACTGATGTGCCCATGCAACGGTGGGGTACTCAGGTCAACGTCACCCATCCTTGCGAGCTGTACTCCTGTCGAGACGGCAGCCTCTACTTGGCGGTGGCGCTCGACAATCATTGGCGAAGGCTGTGCGAGGTGATCGAGCGGCCCGATCTGGCCAGGGCGCCCGGTTTCGGACGCAACCGCGAACGTATCCAGAACCGCCAGGAGATCGACGAGGTGATCGCCGCCTGGTGTGCGCCTCTGCCGGTCTATGAGGCGTTGGGTCGGCTGTTAGAAGCAGGGCTGGTGGCGGCCAAGCTCAACACCTTCGCCGAGGCAGCCCGCGAACCCCACGTGGTGGAACGCGACATGCTCCAGCCCATGACCCTGTGGGACGGCTCCGTCGCCCCGCTTACCGGCCCGGCCGCCAAGTTTTCCCGCACCCCGACCCGGATTCGCAGCGCAGCCCCGCAACCGGGCGACCACAGCGAGGAGATACTGGCCGAGTTGGGCTTCGACGACGCGGCTCGCGCGGCCTTACGGGCGGGCCGCGTCGTCTGACCGTGCCTATGCCGGAGGGCTACCGGGCCTCAGGCTTCGACGTCGTGGAAGTAACGGACAGCCGGCGGTCCGGCGACCAGGCCGGCGGTATCCGTGATGGCCCCGGGCCCGCCTGCCAGTCTCAGGCCACGACACCCTCGGCCCGCAACTGGGCCACCGTGGCGGAGTCGAGACCTAGCTCCTCGGCTAGGACCTCCTCGGTGTGGGCACCCAGGGCAGGGGCGACCTGGAGATCCACGGTGCTGGCCGACATGCGGGCGGGCCAGCCCAGCATCTTGGCCGGGCCGTAGCCGGGGATGTCGACGTCGTGCACGAAGCCCCGCTCGATCAGGTGGGGATCGGTGTGCAGTTCGGCGGTGTCGAGCACCGCCCCGCAGGGCACACCCGCCTGGGCCAGGGCGGCCATGGCCTCGTGCTTGGTGTGGGACCGGGTGAAGGCCTCGATCTCGGCGTGCAAGGCATCAGCGTTCATCATGCGGGCCTTGTTGGAAGCGAAGCGCTCATCACTGGCCAGCTCCGGCCGCTCGATGGCGGCGGGCACGGCCTGCCACATACCGTCGGTGACGGCCATGAGATAGATGTAGTCATTGGGCCCGAAGGGCTGACAGGGGTACAGATCCAACAAGGCGCCCCGACCGCGGCCGGTGCGGGGGGCGGCCTGGGAGCCCCAGCCGCCGCCGATGGCCAGACGGGTACGCATGTAGTAGGTCACCGCTTCTTGCATAGAAAGCTCGATGCGCTGGCCTTCGCCGGTGCGCATTTTCTGCACGTAGGCGGCGGTGATGGACAACGCCAGCTGCACGCCGGTGCCGGAGTCACCCACGGTGAGGCCGGGAGGCAGGGGCGGCCCATCCACCTCTCCGGTCACCGAGAAGGCCCCGCCCATGGCCATGGCCACCGAATCGAAGCATTTGTAGTCCGCGTAGGGGCCGCTGGAGCCGAACCCCTTGACCGAGGCATAGATGACCGCCGGATGCACGGTTCGCATGTCTTCAAAGCCCAGGCCCAGCTTCTCGATGACGCCAGGCCCGAAGTTCTCCACCACCACATCGAAACCGCTCACCATGTCCAACAGCAGTTGGCGGCCCTGGGGTTGGCCCAGATCGAGGGCGACGGAGCGCTTGTTAGCGTTCCAATGATGAAAGTAAGACGAAGCCGTGCCCCCGGTGGCCCGGCCCGGGTCGCCAACGCCGGGTCGTTCGACCTTGACCACGTCGGCTCCCAGCCACGCCAGGGCCTGGGTTGCGGAGGGTCCCGCTTCATATTGGGTCAGATCGAGGATGCGCATCCCGTCCAGAGCAGGCATGCAACGCACCGTAGTAGCTGCCGAGGCGCCGAGTGGGCCGAAGTCCGACCGCGGCCCCGTTCACGGTAGGGCCGACGGTCCCCAGCCCCAGCCCCAGCGCCAGTGGGGGCGCAGGGGCAACAGGACCCCGAAGGGGGCGGTGCCGCGCTCGTGATGTTCGAGATGGGCTCGCCGCCAGGGCTCGAGCACGGCCACCCTGGCCGGCAGTAGGGGAAGGCGGCGATGGATGTAGATGTCGTGGATCAACCCGTAGGCGCCGCCGTAGATGGTCACGCCCAGGGCGATCCAAAACAGCCACCGCAGCCCTGGTTGAGCTGCCCCGAAGGCGAAGGCAACCATCGCCAACCCGGCGAAGCCGAGGGGGATGAGGTCGTTGCGCTCCCAGCGAAACCGGGGCTGGTGGTGGTCGACATGGAGTGACCAGCCGGGGCCATGACCGAAGAACCGGTGCACCCACGCGGCGATCGGTTCCATGGCCAAGGCGGCCACGAGGGTGAGGAACGCTCCGCTCACGAGGTTCGCCGGCGTTTGGGGGAGGGGCGGGACGAACGCATCCCCACCGCCTCCCAGACCGACAGGGTCAGCAAGATGAGGGCGAACCCGAACCCGAAATCCTCGATTGGGCTGTCGAAGAAGATGCGCACCCCGCTGAAACGCTCCTCGTTGTAGATCACGATCGGCGAGGAAAGCTTGGTGAGCCAACCATCCACCAAGACCTGGAACGCCCACATGATCGTGAGGCTTAGCCAAAACGCACCGGTTGTGGCTACTCGCGTGCGCAGGACCACGACATCGAGGATCATCACGATGATCACGGCCGCGACGGTCAGCAGGCTGTACTCAGCCATCGGAATCGGGCCGAGCGGCCGTGGCCCGCAGGCTGAGCAGGTGACGAACGGCGCCATGGGTGAGCAAGGCGCAGATCGGCACGACCACGAAGAAGACGATCTCCTCGATCGGCACCGATCCGGGCACGTGCCACCCGGTGGTGTAGCGGGGCGAGAAGAACCAATGGCGACGGGCGATAGCGACCAGATCCCACCCGAAGAACGGCATGGCCACCACGGCCAGGGTCACGGCCAACCGGCGGGGCTGGCGATAGACCCGGGCCCCCAAAAACACCTCGAGGGGCAAGGTAAGGGCCAGGCACGCGACCATCACGGCCAGATACTGCAGGCGGTCGTTCATGAGCCGAAGGCCCGATGTCGGCGCCGGCTGACCACCCGTAACAGGCGAGCCCTGTTGTACCGCTGCACCACGAGGCAAGGCAGGTTGGCCACCAGCGCGACGGCGCCCATGGCTACGGCCAATCCCGGCGGGTTCCACAATGGGAACAGGGCTGCGCAGGCCAGGAGGGTCCAGTGGACCAGCTCGGCCCTGCGGGTTTCCACGGCCAGGCTGTGCAGATCGCCACCGGGGGGAAGGCGGCGTTTGGAGACGCCGCCGAAGAGGCTGCCGGCCTCGGGGAGGTGATCCTTCCAACGCCCGATGGCCAAATGCCTCCGCCAAAAATACCCGTCAGCTTCGAAGCGTCGAAGGCGGGTGAGCCAGCGGTCCTGCTCGATCCAGCGGGCAGGGAGATGGTGGGCGCCATAGCCCACCGCCACCGACAGCGCAATCCACACCCCCGCGTCGAGGATGGCTAAGCCGACCAGCCCGGACAGCCCGGTGACCTCGATCATTCCGAGTTGACCGGGTTGACCGGGCGGGTGCGGCGGGGTCCGCGGTGGCTCATCAGCTGGCGGTCCTTCCAACGAACCGGGTGCCCGGTGAGGGCGAACAAGGCCGAGCGGAGCACCACCGCCACGAAGAAAACGGCCAAAAACGGTGCTGTCGCGCCGAACAGCCCGAACTGACCGAACTGACCGACCCGGCGGGACAACCATGCTGTGTGAGCGGCCACCACCGCCAACAGGCCCAACGCCCCGGCCACCTCGACGGGCCGACGAGCTTGGCCCAACCACCACAACGGCACCAGAAGCACGCTCACCCACCAACCGATGACGGCGCTCCGAATCAGCGGGGTACGGGCGGCGCCACTGGCGATGTTCTTGGTCCAGCCTTGCACCAAGGCGGTCAGGCCCTGGGGGTACATGCGGTAGCGCACCAGTTCTTCGCCCCGCCGAAGCCACAGCGAGCCGCCGTGGTCGCGGTAGCGATGGGCCAGGGCGACGTCATCGAGCAGATCGCCGTGGTCGGCCCCGTGCCCGCCGGCGGCCTGGTAACCCTCCCGGTCGACCAGGAGACAGGGACCGAAGGCGGCCAGGGCCTGGCCCCCGCGACGGCCCCACGGGAGCCTGGCGGCGGCCCCCATCAAGGCGACCAGGTTGAACGGCAAGGACAGCGCTTCTCGCCACGAGCCGATGTCGTGGCGGGGCGCAACGCTAACCAGCCCCCCGAGGAGACGTTGGGTCTCAGCCAGTGCTCCCAACGCAGTTGGGTCTAACCGGACGTCGGCGTCGAGGAACAACAGCCTGGCCTCCTGGGCCCCGGCCACCCCTTGGTGCAGCGCCCAGCTCTTGGGGTTCCACTGCTCGGGGGTGGGGGCGCTGCGGCGCAACTCGATGGTCAGGTTCCCAGCGCGGGTGGCGTGGCCCCCTTCTTGGTTCATCAAACCGTTCACATCGTTTACATAGTTCAGCACCACCGCGGCGGTGTCGTCGTGGGAATGATCATCGACGACCACAATCCGCGCCGGTGGGTGTAGCTGGGCGACCAGATCATCGAGCAGACCGCCAAGTACGGTGCCCTCGTTTCGGGCGGGGATGATCACGGCTACGTCGCGGGCCGCCCCGACCGGGTGGGCGCCACCGGCGCGCAAGGGGGGGGTACGCACCACCAGCAGGGTGGCTCCGGCCAGACCGAAAAGCAGCGCCAGGGCGGTCCAGAGGTTCACGGCCACAAACCTTTGCCGTGGTGCAGCACCGGGGCGAGCCACGGGGTGAAGCGAGCGGGCTCCCTGGCTATCCATCGTTCCAGCGGGCCCCGCTCGATCCAACAGCAGGCGTCGATCTCGTCGGGATCGGGGTCGGGGCGTTGGTCGGTGATGATGGCACGAAACACATGATCGATCTCATGTTCAACCAGATCCGAGCAGGTGTCTTGGGCCCGGTACTCGAAGCGGGGGCCTGCGTACACGCAGACGTCGAGGCGCAACTCCTCTCGCACCCGGCGGGCGGCGGCCGCCGCGATCAGCTCCCCGGGTCGGGGATGGCCGCAGCAGCTGTTGGACCAACGACCGGCGAAGTGGTACTTGCCCGGCGCTCTCCGTTGCAGCAACAGCCGGCCGGCGGCATCGAACACCAGCACCGAGAAGGCGCGGTGCAAAAGCCCTGGGGCTCGATGGGCGGCCAGCTTCTCGCTTTGCCCGATCTCCCGATCGTTTTCGTCCACCACAACAACGTGCTCGTCCGTACCGGCCATCATGATCGCGCCGTCCGCACGACTTCCCTGGCCGCCACGGTCAGCTTGCGGGCCAAACTCACCCGTGCCCGCTGGGAGAACACGTCGAAGTCGTTGTCCTCGATCCGGTCGAGGATCTGCGCGTAGAGGCACCTGGCGGCGCGTATGCCGGCCGCCGACCGTCCTTGCAGTAGGTCGATGCCTTGATCGGCCTCGGCGTACAAGCCGCGGATGCGGTGGATTTGGAAACGGCAGAAGGCCTGCCACCGTTCGTCCACCATCTGCTGGAAAGGGTCGACGCCGAAACGGCGCAGCTCGTCTTGGGGAAAGTACACACGACCGCGATCCAAGTCCTCGCCCACGTCGCGGAGGAAGTTGGTGAGTTGGAAGGCTATGCCCAAGGCTCTGGCCCCAGGGGTCGCCTCCACCCGATCCACTGGATCGAGGAGGGGCAGCATCATTTCCCCGATCACGGCGGCCGAGCCGTCCATGTAGTCCAACAGCTCTTGGTAGGAGCGGTAGCGATCTTGGGTCAGATCCCGGCCCATAGCGTTGAAAAAGCGCTCAAACAGCGTTGGCGACAGATCGAAGACCCCGGCCGTGTGCACCACTGCTTTGAGAATGAGATGATCGCTGTCGCCCTGCTGCAGGCCCCCGTGTAGGAGCCCGTTGAGGTCCTCAAGGGCCACCGCCCGTAACGCGGGCTGCGTACCGTCGAGTCGGTCGACGATCTCATCGGCGAACCGACACAGGCCGTAGAGGGCGTGGACATGACGCTGACGCCCCCGGGGCAGGGCCTTGGTCGCCCAGTAGTAGGTGGTGCCATGGGTTCGGTGCAGCGCCTGACAGGCCGCGTAGCTACTGGCCAGGGTCACTGGACCCGCGAGCTGCGGCGGGGCGGGGCTCGGCGGGGTGGGACGGCGAGCGACGCGATTTTGCTCAGCGGGCAACATGGGCCGCCACCGCGTCGGCCGCTAACCGGCCCGAGATCAACACCATGGGAACACCCACGCCGGGGCGAGTTCCGGAACCAACGAAGACCACGCCGGGCAGTCGCCGGTCGGTCAGCCCGGCCCGGAAGGGTCCACTCTGGCTGAAGCGATGATCGAACGAGAAGGGTGTTCCTGCCCCCATGCCCCTGCGCTGCCACTCCTGCCCATCGATGATTTGCAGGACCTGGACTCCGCCTGGCAGGTACCCCTGTGGCGCGGCCCAGGCCAGCATGCGCTCCGTCAGTTGCTCAGTGGAAAGCGCCGGGCTTCGAGCGGAGCGGAGGTTGGGGACCGGCTCCAGCACGGTGATGGCGTCATTGCCGGCGGGGGCGGCGCTGGCATCGCTCAACGAGGCCACCGTCACCAGTCGGGAAGGGTCGCTCATGGGTTGGCCTTGCTCCAACAGCTCGGAAAAGGACTGTTTCCACGCCATACCGAAGTGAATGTTATGGTGTTCAATCCCGCTGGTTTTCTCGGGATGGGTTGCGCTGCGTTCGGCGGCTAGATGCCAAACCACGCAGCTGGGCGAGTATTTCCCGTGCTGTACCCGCCGGGGAGGCGCAACGTCGGTTAGGTCGCGGTAGGCGATGGGGAGATCGGGGTTGATCACCACCGCGTCGGCCGTCAAGGTTTCCGACGAGGTGTGCACCCGGCAGACTCCTGTGGCCCCGACGGCGGCGGAGATGGATTCCACGTGGGTGCCGTAGCGGAACTCGGCACCTGCCTTGGTTGCGGCTTCGGCGAGGGCGGCGGGCACCTGGTGGATGCCCCCTTCGGGAAACCAGACCCCTTCGACGCTGTCCATGTAGGCGATCACCGCGTACAGGGCCAGGGCCCGAAGGGGTGACAGGCCGGCGTAAAGAGCTTGGAAGGAGAACAAGCGATGCAGCCGGGGGTCGTTGAAGAAGTGCTCGACCCGGGGTTGGAGACGAGCGAACCCGCCCAGCCGGACCAGCCGGGCCAGATCCAAGGGCCGGCGGGCCAGGTCGATGGCGTGGGGGAGATCGCGGTTGATGAAGGCTTCGAACTCGACCCGGTAGAGCTCACTGACCCAGTCCACGAAGCGGTGGAACCCGGCCGCGTCAGCCGGTCCGCAGCTCGTCCTGATCTCCTCGGCCATCGCTTCCCGGTCGGCCCGTACCCGGATCTCGCTGCCATCGGCGTAGCGAGCCCGGTAGGCGGGGTCGAGTCGATGCAAGCGGAGATGGTCGCTCAGATCGGCCCCTGCCCCGGCGAAGGTGGCGGCCAGAATCGGGCGCATGGTCAACACCGAGGGACCGGTGTCGAAGCGAAAACCGTCGGCGAGGAACCGTCCGGCTCGCCCGCCGGGGACGTTGTCCTGTTCCAACACCGTCACCTCGAAACCGCGTCCGGCTAGGTGACAGGCGGCCGAAAGCCCGCCCAGGCCGGCTCCAATGATGATGACGCTCGCCCCCATCAGCGCTGATTCTCAGTGGAGGCGGTCGGGGGCCGGAAGCCGGTAACGCCCGCCACAACAGCACGAACCGCCCGAGCGCTCACAGGAGGCGCCAGGCGCAACGCTGGGCCAGGGCCAGCAACGCCGTCTCCGCGTCAGGTTCGAGGCCGGCGCCGGGCAGGGCCAGTTCGGCCGCCGCGCTGAGCTCGCCGATGCGCTGTTCCACTTGCCGGCGAGCGCCACTGCGCTCCAACAGCCCTTGGAGTCTGGCGATGTCGGTTTCGGTCAGCGCTGCGTCCCCCATCCGGGCCAGCGCGGCGGCACCTTGCCTGGCCTGCTGACCTTGGGCCGCGCCCACCCAGCGCTGGGCCAGGATAATCAGGAGGGTCTGTTTGGCTTCTCGGAAATCGTCACCGATGGGCTTGCCGGTCAGGGCGGGGTCGCCGAAGGCGCCCAGCAGATCGTCGCGCAGCTGGAACGCTTCCCCCACGGCCAGGCCGAAGGCGCTCAACGCGGCTGGCCGGTCCGGCCGATCGATACGGCCGGGCGGGCCCGTTGGATTGCGC
>JANPEN010000217.1:0-17383 GCA_031422955.1 Acidimicrobiia bacterium | reverse complement strand
CGGTGAAGCTGATCTCCATGATCTGTTTGACCGAGAAATGCTCGCCAGGTCCGCCCACAGTTCGTCGGTAATGGGCTGCATAACCGCGAAGGCTCTGGCGAAGCGATGATCGCCCGTTCATCGGGACTGAACATGGCGGGGGGGAAGGGATCGTCGAGGAGGTGGGGTCCGCGTCAGGGCAGCGGTGATCAAACAGTGGAATACGGGCCATAGCGTCCTCCCCGAGGGTTGTCGTTCTCACGAGAACGTAGCGAGGGTGTGTTCCTGCTCGGGGTCCCAACGGAGAACGCCGTGTTGCCGGTTGCTCTCAGTGAACGCGGCCCAACGGCATCGCCGGGGACCCGACGTTGGCCACAACCCGTCAACCGGTGGGTGTGCGGGCGGCGTTAGGGAGCGGGCTCGAGCCGGTAGAGGGCGCCGCCAAGGTCCACGACCAGGACCTCGCCGTCGGCGTCGAGCCCGAAGCCGACCACCCCCACCGGTTCGTCGATGAGGACCATGGCCTTCGCTTCACCAGTAGCGGCGATGGCGCGGATGCCACCCACGCAGTAGTCGGCGTAGAGATAGGCGCCGGCCAGGTTGGGCACGGCCTTTTGGCGATAGACCACCCCACCAGTGATAGAGCAACCCTGATCCGCACCCGCCCCGTGGCCGTACTCGAACACGGGATCCACCGCCCCCGATGCCGTCCCTCCACCGGGAAAGCGGACCGTGCCCTCGAATGCGTTCCAGCCGAAGTTCACTCCCCGGCCGGTCCCCTCGGCGGCTCTGGCCGCGTTGATCTCCTCGATGGCGTTCTGGCCGACATCCCCGATCCACAGATCCCCAGTACCGGCATCGAATGAGAACCCCCAGGGGTTACGCAGACCGTAGGACCAGATCTCCGGACGAGCGTCAGGCCGGCCAACAAAGGGATTATCGGCAGGAATGGAGTAGGCCCGCTCACCCTGGGCCACCGGGTTGATGCGCAACATCTTGCCCAACAGGCTCTGCAGGTTTTGGGCGTTGCCCTGCGGGTCCCCGCCCGAACCACCGTCACCCATGCCGATGTAAAGCATCCCGTCCGGACCGAAGTCCAGGTGGCCACCGTTGTGATTGGCGTAGGGCTGCTCGATGAGCAACACCCGGCGCCGACTGGCCGGATCGGCGCGGCCCGAGGCGGTGAGGGTCAGCTCATCAATGTTGGTGTGGCCGTCCAAGTCGGTGTAGTTCACGTACATGCGGCTCCCATCGGGGCTGAAGGCCAACCCCAACAGTCCTCGCTCGCCCCCGGCCAGGGTGAAAGCGGACAGGTCCGCCACCGCTTCCGGGGCCACGGTGGCGTCGGGTTCGAGCGCCTTGATGAGGCCGGCCCGCTCGACCACGTAGACCCGGCCGGCCCGGGGGTCTCTTGGGCGTAGAGCAACGCCCACCGGCTCAGTGAAACGGGCGAGCTGGTGCAGTTGCACCCGCACCTGGGCCAGCACGGGGCGCTGGGTGATCGGGACCGTGTCACCGTTGGGGTCGGTCGGGGCGGGCGCCGTGGTGTCGGGGTTGCGCCCCGACGAAGCTGTGGTGGTGTTGGAACCGGCCGGGCTCCCCGAACTGGGCGGGCTGGACGGGTTCGCCGGGCCGGACAGGCCGGAGGAGCCCGCCCCTTCTGCGGGTCCGTCCGACCCCGAGCAGCCCAGCAGGGCGACGGCGAACAGGGCGACCAGGAAAGGAGCGACCGGTCTGCGGGCGGACGCGGGGCCGCCACCGCGGCAAACAATGAGGTCCATGACGCCGACGCTAGGAGGGAGCGTGGCGCTGTCCAGCCCGCGTGAAAGGATGCCGGGGTGCGCGTCCCTGTAGATCCAACCGGTCAAACTGATCGTCCCTTGCACCTCGTTTACGAGGACCCGTTGCTGGCCGAACGGGACCGAGCTGGTCGGGCCATGCGCCGGCTGGGCGAGGCCCTCATCGGCCGGGTGCTTTCTCCCGCCGAGCTGGCCCACGTTGAAGCCTGGGCCAACGCGGCCGCGGTCGAGCTGGAGCGAAACGAGACCGTACAGCGCGAGGACGACTATCAGGCCCGCCGCTACACCATCGCCCCGCCGGAGGACGGCGACCGGCTGATCTCCTTCACCGACCGACCCATCTCGGGGCCGGCCAACCCCGCCGCCAACGAGCTCATCGTGTGGCGCGACGGCCAGGTGGTACGGGCGGTGGCGCACTTCGGTCGGCTGACCGAGGCTTCGCCCAACCGGGTCCACGGCGGGCTCAGTGCCGCCGTCTTCGATGACGTGATGGGTTACGTGATGATCATTGAGGCCACCGCCGCCTACACGGGCGAGCTGACCGTTCGCTACCGGGCCCCTATGCGCCTGGGCGAGCCCATCCACTTCGCCGCCCAGGTCAGCGAGCGCGGCGAGAAGGTGTGGACCATCACCGCCACCGCCAGGGCTTCCAGCCCCGAAGGAGAGCTGGTGGGCGAGGCTTCTGGCCGTTTCGTGGTGGTGAGCCGGGAGCGCTTGGGAGTGGCCCCCGACGCCTGAGCACCTCCCTTCGAGCCGGCCGCCGTCTGGTACCGCCACCCCCCAACACCAGCCGAGTTTCGATCTGGCTGCTGGCGCCGCTACCGTGACCAGCGCCTATGGCCCGCACGAAGATCATGTTCGACACCCCCTTCCGCAAGGGCGACAAGGTGACCGCCACGGTCACCCTGCCCCGCGTTCCGGAGGGCACCTCCGGCGTGGTCAAGCTGGTCAACGGCTTGACCTGGACCCGCTACTGGGTCTTTTTCGACAATGGCACCGATCTCGGTTCCATTGATCAAACAGCGCTGGTACGCACCAAGCAGTGGGCTGACTACCAGCTGCAGCGCACCGAGAAGGCCGCCGCCACGGTGGTGGCCCCGGCGGCCGCCGCCAGCGCGGCCGACAACGGCGCGACAGAAGGGGCGACCGCGGCCACCGGTTCTCGGGTGCCCGAGCACCTGCTGGAGCGGGCCAAGAAGCGCCGCGAGGCCCTCGGGCTCTAGCTGCTTTCGTCCGGGGCGGGTAGGGCTTCCCGCCGGCTCGGCGGCTAGTGCTGGCCCAGGCTGCGCAGGATGGCGGCCAGGTCCCGCATGATGACAACGGGGAGGCCGGGGACCTCTTCGAGCAGCTGGGCGAAGCGGTTCCCGGGGATGACGAGCAGGTTCATGGGCGACGAGGCGGTGACGGTGGCCGTGCGAGGGCCGTGGTCGATCAGGCTGATCTCCCCGACCAGGGTGCTGGGCCCCACCGTGTCCATAACCTTGCCGTCCACGGTGACGGTGCCCTCGCCGGCGATGATCACGAAGGCTTCGTGGCCCGTGTCCCCCTGGCGGCACAGCACCCGCCCGGGCTCGATGTCGATCTCGTCGACGATGGAGGCCACGTGTTCGAGTTGTTTGTGGCTGCAGTTTCGGAAAAGGCGAACCGCTCGTAGGTGATCGAGCTTTGCGTCGTGGTGCAGCGCCATGATGGAAATCCCTCCGGGTTGAGTCCCGAACGGAATCTAGCCTGGTTCCACCGGCTGCGTTCGAAAGATCATCGGGCCGTGCCCAGGTAGGCGTCGAGGGCGTCGTCGATGCTTGGTCGATGCTCGGGGTACACGTGGTCGAGGCGGCTGAGGTAGCTGACGGCAACCTTCCCGGCCTCGATGGCGCCGGAATCGGTGTCGGAGGGCAGGCTCACCGGGTCGCCCCACTTCATCTCGACGTGGTAGCTGCCGGCATGTCCGGCCCGAGGCACCAGGGTGGCGGACGCCATGGTCCGCGGCGGTTGCACCGCCACCCGGCTGAGCTGCCAACCCAACATGTCCGCCACCGCCCGGTTGGGGACGTTGAGGTTGACCACCAAAGGATCGGCCGGCAGACCGCCGGCCAGCAGGCTGGCCACCACCACCTCGGCGACCGCGGCAGCATCTTCCCAACGCTGAGAGGCCAGGCTGTTTTCTTCGCCTTGGCCCTCGACGGCGAACTCGGCCACTTCTTGGCTGACGGCCACGCCGCTGATGCCCCGACCACGGCCGGTGAGGGCGGCGCCCACCGTGCCGGAGTGGTACACCGCCCTGCCCACGTTGGCCCCGGGGTTGATGCCCGACACCACCAGGTCGGGCACGGCGCCAAACGCTCCGAGAGCGGCGAACATCGTGCACAGCGCCGGCGGGCCGCTCACCGAGTAGGCCCGCCCGATGCCCTCCAGGGAAACCTCGTGCACGTCAGGGCGGATCAAATGCAAGGGCCCCAGGGCGGCGCTGGCGCCGGAGTACTCGCCGTCGGGGGCGACCACCATGACCTCGCCGAGGCGGGCCATGGTCCGAGCCAACACGTGCAGGCCGACCGAATCGATCCCGTCGTCGTTGGTCAACAGCAACAGGGGGCGACGGGCGAGACGAGACATGCCTCGATGTTGGCATACCCGCCACCCCCACCCGACACCACTACCCTCGCCCGCCACCCCTGCCCCGCCGGAGGCGCGAGGGTGCCGCAGGGTGGGCGCTAGGGTCCCTCCGTCATGGAACAACCGCTGGCCGGATTGCGGGTGGTCGAGCTGGCCACGGGGGTGCCGGGGCCCTTCGCCGGCAAGCTTCTGGCCGACTTCGGCGCCGAGGTCATCAAGGTTGAGCCCGTGGGAGGCGATCCCAGCCGCGGCGTGCGCCTCGAGCCCGATCACCCCCTCACCAGCCAGCCCGAATCGCGTGAGACCAGTCCGCTGTTCCTTCATCTCAACGCCAACAAACGCTCGATCGTGGCCGACCCCGCCGGCTCCCCGGCCGATCGGACGTTGATCGAAGCCTTGATCGCGGCGAGCGACCTCGTCATCGAGTCCTTCGCCCCTGGGGCCATGGCCGGCTGGGGTCTGGCGCCGGCCCTGCTGCAGGAAACCAACCCGGCCCTGGTGGTGCTGAGCGTCACCCCGTGGGGTCAGGACGGGCCCTACGCCACCCTGCCCGGCAACGAGTTGGCCATTTTCGCCTTGGCCGGGCCAATGAGTTCGACGGGCATCGACGGTCGGGAGCCGATGAAGATGGCGGGGCGGACCATCTCCTATCAGGCCGGCACGGTGGCCGCCCTGGCGGCCCTGGCCGCCATTCGCCGGGCCGAAGCCACCGGCAAGGGGGCCATCATCGACGCAGCCGGGGTGGCGGCCCAGCTCGGCTCCATCGATCGCCGGGTCAGCTACCTGCTCTACCGCCAGTTCAGCGGCCAGGACGCGGTACGGGCACCGGCGTCGGCCCAGCATCAACTGCCGGCGGGCGTGCTGGCAGCCGGCGATGGCCATGTCCAGGTCCTGACCATCGCCAACTGGATCCCCGGTATGGTGCGCACCCTGGGCGATGCCGAGCTTCAGGCCGCCTACGCCCAAGCCGATTGGGGAGAGGACCCCGACCTTCCTGGGGTGACCGAAGCGGCCGTTTACAGCTGGATGCTGGAGCGCACCCGCAACGAGGTCATGGTCCAGGCCCAGGCCAACCGCTGGCCCATCACCGCCATCAACGCACCTGTTGACGTACTGGCCGATCCGCACTTCCGCCAGCGTGGTTCCTTCGTGGAAGTCGACCACCCCGCGGCCGGGCGCTACCAGACCATCGGCGCCCCGTGGCGGGTGGAAGACGGCTGGAAGCTACGCCGCCCCGCACCGCTGCTCGACGCCGACCGGCAAGACATCCTGGCCGAGCTGGCCCGCCACCCGGCCGGACCGGGGGCACGGACCGGGCCGGCGCGTGCCGCAGCCGTGGACCGATTGCCGCTGGAGGGGGTTCGGGTCCTCGATCTGACTGTGGTGTGGGCGGGGCCGTACTGCACCATGCTGCTCGGGGACCTGGGAGCAGAGGTGGTGCGGGTGGACAACCCGTGGGTGTTCCCCACTGCCACCAGGGGCGGTTCTCCCCGCCCGCCCAAGGCACTCATCCCCCTCCTTGGCCCTCTTGGTGCCTATCCGGACCTCGACACCGGGGCGCGGCCCTGGAACCGCCACAGCATGTACTGCGCCCACGCCCGCAACAAACAAGGGGTCACGCTGGATCTGCGTACCGAGGTGGGCCGGGAGCTGTTCCTGCGCATGGTGGAAGTGGCCGACGTGCTGGTTGAAAACAACTCGGCCAAGGTCCTCGACCAGCTCGGCATCGGCTGGGACGTGCTGCACACCCGCAACCCCCGTCTCGTCGCGGTGCGCATGGCGCCCCTCGGCCTGAGCGGTCCGTACAAGGATTTCATCGGGTTCGGGGTGCATTTCGAAGGGTTGTGCGGGGCCACCGCCATTCGCGGCTACCGCGACGCCGACCCCAGCCTCACCTGGCCCACCTTCCACATGGACCCCGCCACCGGGGCCGCCGGGGCCTTGGCAGTGCTGGCCGCGCTACGCCGCCGGGAACGCACTGGCGTGGGCGAACTGGTCGAGTTCGCCCAGGCCGAGAACATGATGCAACACCTGGGCGAGTACTACATCGACGCTTCCCTGACCGGGCGCCGCCACCTCTCCCCCGGCAACCGCGATCTGCAGCTGGCTCCGCAGGGTTGCTACCTGGCCGGGGACGGCGGGTACCTGGTACTCACGGTGGAAACCGACGAGCAATGGCGTGGGTTCGCCACCACCATCGGCGCCCCCGAACTGGCCGGGCTGGGCCAGGGAGCGCGCCTGGCCGCCCACGACCACCTCGATGAGGTGCTGCAACAGTGGGCCGCCGGGCTTTCTACGCCGGAAGCCGTCGACCGTTGTCGGACCCACGGCCTGGCCGCCGCCCCGGTGCTGGGCGAGGGCGCCTGCCTCGCCGATGAGCATTTGGTGGCCCGGAGGGCCTTGCGGGCCAATGGCTCGGAGGATCTGGGTGAGTTTTTGTTCCCCGACCATCTGTTCCGCTGGGACGGGCCCCCGCTGCGCTGGGATCCGCTGTGTCGCATGGGCGCCGACAACGCCACCGTGTATCGCCGCTGGTTGGGCTGCACCGACGAGGAGCTCGCCGCACTCGACCAAGCCGGCCAGTTGTCCGAGGACTACCTCCAGCCCGACGGCACCGCTTTCTGAGCCACACCCGCCCGAGCCCGTCCTTCGACGGCTGCGCCTCCTTCCCCCGTCGGCGCCATTGAAGCCATCGGCGCCGTCCCTTGGGGCGGCTGGCCGGCCAAGAGGGCGTCGGAAGAGACTTGGGCGGTTTTCCGACCCATACCTGTTAGTACGGCTCGAAAAGTTGGACGCTCCGCGTTGTCAGGAGCGCGCCCGGTCCATCTTTGACTCGGTTTGGATTGACCCTTGCGAGAAATCAGCCCCGGTATCTGGAACATGATGATGTTTCATATTTTTCTGTGTTCCAAAGTTGAGCCAACGTGAAGCCGGGTGCCCCTACCGGCCATACCTTTTGGTACGGACTACGTTCGAAGTGGCGTCGGCACACGACCAGACCGACTAGCCCGGCGGCTCCCGCTGAGCAGGACGCCGGCGGGGGCACAGCCGCGGCCGGCTAATGTGCGGCGCCGTATGAACCAACCAGCCGGAGCCGGCGAAACCGGCGAAGCCAGCCTTGCCCTCGAGGGCATGCGCGTGGTGGAGCTGGCCGGAGGTTCGGCGGCGGCCTACTGCACCCACCTACTGGCTGGTTACGGGGCCGACGTCGTGCGGGTCGAAGGCGCCGACCACCTGACCTCGGTTGACTGGCAGCTCACCCCGGACGAACAGACCTACCTGTTGGCCGGCAAACGCCGGGTGAGCCTGGCTGGCGCCGAACCCGCCGCCGCTCGGGCCCCGCTCGACGCCGTGGTGGCCACGGCCGATGTGGTCGTGGTGGACGGGCGGCCGGGTCGCTTCGATGTGGCCGCCTGGCGGGCGTCGAACCCGGCGCTGGTGGCGGTGACCATCAGCCCGTTCGGCCAGAGCGGTCCCGATCGGTTCCTGCCCGCCGATGATCTGATCGCCTTCGCCGCGGGCGGCATGCTCTCCCTGACCGGGGATCCGGCCCGTACGCCGTTGGTCACGGGCGGCTCCCAAGCGCTGTATTTCGGCGGTTTGCACGCCTTTTCGGCAACGTTGAGCACCTACTTCGGTGCCCTCATGCAGGGCGAGGGCGACTGGGTCGACATCTCCCTGCAGGAATGCATGGCCGGTTCGCTGGAGCTGTACGGCCCGGCTGCGTCGCGGGGCGAGCCCGCCGCGCTGCGTACCGGGAACTACCACCGGGCGATATGGGCGCTGTATCCCTGTGCCGATGGTTACGCCGGGGTGTTCTGCCTGGAACGCCAGGTTCCCGCCCTTTTCGCGTTGCTGGGCGAGGACTGTCTAGCCGAGCAACGCTTTCGGGATCACACCCAACGCGTCGAGCACGACGAGGAACTGGCCGCCTACGTGCTGTCGTTCCTGGTCGACCAGACCGGCGACGATCTGGCCCGGCTGGGAGCCCAGCACCGTATTCCCTTCGGCAAGGTACGTACCCCGGCGGAGCTGTTGACCAGCCCAGCGTTGTTGCAACGGGAGTTCTTCGACACCGTGCAGCCGGCCGACGGGCCACCCCAGACCGTCCCCGGTCGTCCCTTCCTGGGGCTGGCTTGGAGCGGCGGTGGTCCCCTTACCGAACCAGCATCGGTCGATGCGATCGATGCCATCACCGACCAATGGAGGCAGCGGTGAAGAAGCTGCCGCTGGAGGGCGTGCGGGTGGTGGATCTGTCCATGATGTGGGCCGGGCCGGTGGCCACCAAGCTGCTTGGCGACCTGGGGGCAGAGGTGCTCAAGATCGAATCGCCTTCGGCGTGGGACAACATCCGAACCCTCATCGCCCAGCCCGGTTCCCCCGAGCCGTGGAACTCCAGCTATTACTTTAACACCTACAATCGCTCCAAGAAATCGGTCACCCTGGATCTAGCTCAAGAACGCGGCCGTGAGGTATTTCTTCAGTTATTAGTTCATTGTGATGTTCTAGTGGAGAATTATCGGGCCGACGTACTCGATGGTTTGTCGCTGTCCTACGAGGTGCTGCGGGCGGCCAATCCGCAACTCGTTATTGTCTCTATGGCCGGCTTCGGCAAATCGGGCGACGATTCGGGGTTGGTGGGTTTCGGGCCGGTCATCGAGATGATGTCGGGGCTCACTTCCCTCACCGGCTACCACGACGACAACGACGTGTCCTACAAGTGTGGGGTGTCCTACGGCGATCCGGTGGCCGGGGTGGCCGCCGCCGGCGCGGTGGTGCTGGGTTTGTTGCAACGACGCCGTTCGGGCCAGGCCCCCATCATCGATCTGGCCCAGCGCGAGGTGGCCGCCACCCTGGCCGGTGCGGCCTTCGTGGCCGCCCAACGCTCGCCCGACGTAACCCATCACGGCAACCGTCACCCGAGCGGGGCGGTGGCCCCCAGGGGCTGCTACCGCTGCGCCGACGAAGCCAGGCCCGAGCGCCAGGGGTCTGCGTTGTTGGCGGCCCGAGCCGCCGATGAGCAGTGGATCGCCCTTTCCGCCATGGACGAGGCCCAATGGGCGGCGCTCGCCCCGTTGCTGGGCCGCCCCCAATGGGCGGCGCTGACCCTGGCTGAACGGATCGAACGCTACGACGAGATCGACTCGGTAATTGCCGCCTGGGCTGGCACTCGACAAGGCGCAGAGGCCGTCGCCGTGCTGCGCGATGCCGGCATCGCCGCCAGCAGGGTGTTGGACACCGTCGCCATCCACGACGATCCCCATTTGCGTTCGCGCCGATTCTGGACCGAACTGGCCCATCCGGACATGCCGATCGGATGGAAACAACCGGGCCCGGCCTGGCGGCTGATGGGGGTGGACACCGAGCCCCGCCAGCCCGCTCCTCGCTTCGGCCAACACACCCGGGCCGTGCTGAGCGAGCTGCTGGGTTTCGATGAGGCCACCCTGAACGAGCTAGCCACTGCGGCCATCATCGCGGACGCACCGATCAACCCCGGGTCCGGCTGAGCCGACTGAGCCGACGGAGCCGGTCAGGCCTGGCTGCGGAGCCGGCCGCTCCGTCAACCCTGGGGCTGGCGCGATGACAGCTGCATCGGCACCGGCCGCTGGGCCGAGCTCGAAATCATTGGCAGGGCTGCGGGTTTGGCCATGACCAGCCCACCGGTAGCGACGGCGTTGATCAACGCGGCCGAGGACATGGGCCGAGCGAAAGCGAACCCCTGACCGAGCTGGCAGCCCAGGCGTTGTAACTCCATCAGTTGCGGCAGCGTCTCTATGCCCTCAGCCAAGGTGGTCATACCGAGGGAATCGGACAGGTTGATCACCGCTTTCACCAACTCGGCGGCTTTGGGGTCCGCCCCCAGGCCGGTGACGAAGGATCGGTCAATCTTCATCACATCGATGGGGAACATCTGGAGATAGGCAAGCGACGAGTAACCGGTACCGAAGTCGTCGATGGCAATGCGCACTCCGAGTTGTTTGAGGGCGTGCAACCAACCAACGCTGGCCGCAGTGTCGTGCATGACCACGCTCTCCGTGATCTCGATAACCAACCAGCTGGGATCGATACCCGAGCTGGCCACCGCCAGCGCCACGTCTTCGACCAGCGATGTTTCCTGGAGCTGACGGGCTGACACGTTGACGGTGAGGGACAACCCCGACATGACGCCTTGCTCGGCCCAGGAGGCAACCGTGGCACAGGCCTCTTCCAGCACCCAACGGCCGAGGGCAACGATGAGACCGGTCTCCTCGGCCAAGGGAATGAACTCAACCGGGGGGATCTGGCCGCGCTGGGGATGGTTCCAACGCACCAACGCCTCTACCCCCATTACCACCGGGCGGGCGATCGCCTGCTCGGGGTCAAGGGCCCCGTCGGCGTCGCTCAGGGTCACGATGGGCTGATAGTGCAACTCAAACTCGTCACGATCGAGCGCCCGGGCCAGCTCGGCCTGGAGCTCCAGTCGCCGCCGGGCACTGTCGTGCATGGACACCTCGAACATGGTCACCCCACCGCCTTGGGCCTTAGCGATGTACATAGCGAGATCGGCGTTGCGCAACAGATCAGCGGCGGTGTTGGCGTCGGCTCCGGAGGCCACCCCGATGCTGGCCCGGGGGGTGATCTCGGCGCCGTCGATGACAAGGGGAACAGCCAGACGGTCCAACACTCGCACGGCCACCTCCTCCAGCGCCGCAGCGGCGGCGTCGCCCGCGCTCTCCAACAACACGGCGAACTCATCGCCACCCATGCGGGCGGCGGTGTCGCCCGGGCGCAGGCAGTTGACCAGCCGCTCGGCCAGTTCGATGAGGAGACGATCACCGGCGGGGTGGCCCAAGCTGTCGTTGATCATCTTGAAATCGTCGAGGTCGATGAAAAGCACGGCCGGCTGGGGGCCACCACGGGAGGTGGCCTGCAGGGCATGTTCCACCCGGTCGGCCAGCAACACCCGGTTGGCCAGGCCGGTGAGGGGGTCGTGGAAGGCCTGGCGGATCAGCTGCTGCTCGAGGGTTTTCCGCTCGCTGACATTGCGGATGTTCAGCACCAGCCCGGATACGTCAGGGTCGGCCAACAGGTTGGTGGCGGTGATCTCCACATCGAGCCAGTCCTCGTTGTGGTGGCGGAGACGACAGTCGATGCGGGTGGTGCTGCGAGCCGAGCCCGAGGCCAGGTGTTGCAGCTGAGCCTCAACGTTGGCGGAGTCCTCGGGGTCCAACAGCAGCCGGAAGTCGCGATGCAACAGCTCCTCAGGCTGATGGCCCAACACCGCGGCAATCGACGGACTCTGGAACTGCACCGTCAAGGTCTGATCGAGGATGGTGATGACGTCGAAGGCGTTTTGCACCAAGGCAGCCAGACGGCGTTCAGCGTGGCGTCGATGCATGGCCTCGGCCATAGCCGCCCGCTCCCGGGCCAGGCCGAGCTGGCCGGCCAGGGTCTGGAAGGCCTCCAGCAGTGAGGGCGAAGGAGCCCGGCCCAACGCAGCCACCAGCAGCCCGTCGTGGCCTTTGGAGGAAGGCACCAGCACACACAACAACCACGGTCGTTCCACCTCGGCGTGCATGGCTGCGGTCACTCCCGGCGGGGCGGTGGCCCGTATGCCGGGCCCGAACACCGCCAAGGGCCCGGCCAGGCCTACGTCGATGTCGAGCAGGCGGATGGTGGCACCGCGGTCTTCGAGCAGGTTTCGGGCGGCCAGGACGACGGCCAACTCGATGGTGCTGTTGTCGGTGGCCACCACCAACGCGGTGAGGCCGGTCTTGAGGGCGGTTTCCCGGCGGTGGTCATCGTCGCGGCCGTTGAGCACGGTGGCCAGGCGAGCCACCAGCAAGGTCACCAGCACCACCCCGCACAGTCCCATGGGCCAGACCGTGTGGTCGAAGCGGACCTGCAACACCAGCAACACCATGGGGGTGAACCCACACAGGCCGAGCACGGCCAGGCGGCGTTCGGTGAGGCGACCGTTGCGGGCGCCCTCCCGACCCAGCAGCACCATGGTGGGATGCAGCGCCCCTGCGGCGGTGATCAGCCCTGCGGCCAGCAGGGCCAGGCCCAGGCTCGGGCCCGGGTAGAGCTGGGCGGGGGCGATGGCCTGAGGGCGGGGGCCGACCTGGGTCAGGGCAGCCCACGGTAGGTGGGCGGCCACCCCGGCAAGCAGGCCGACCACCACTAGGCGGACCGCTCGCAGCCGCATGGAGACGTTGGTCAACAGCAAGTAGGCGAGTAGGGCCAGCACCAAAGTGTCGGCCACGCTGCCCACGATGGCGCGCGCATCGGCGGCGTCGAGCCCGTCGTGCAGAAGCGGCACCCACAACAGGTTGACCATGACTGCCAGCACCGCGGCGCTGACGACGCTGGCATCGATGACGGAGCCGCTGTCGAGGCTCTGGCGCCGCCGCAGCCGTCGCAGCGTTTCCATCACCAGCCCGAGGGAGACCAACGAGGCGACCATGGCTGCCCCGCTTTGGCGGCCGCCCAGGGCCAGCCCGGCCGCCTGCAGGAAGCTGACCCCGGCCAGGGTGGTCCACGGGCTGTCCCGCCCAACCCCGAACTGGCGACAAGCGGCGATGACGCTCGCGGTGGCCAGCAACAGGCCAATGGTGGCGGCAAGGGTGGCCAGCGCAGGTCGAGTTATGCCGAGGATGAGGGCGGCGGCGGCCAGGAGCCACGCGCCTCGTCCGAGCCGGAGCCAGGTTCGAACGGCGGGGCGCTGCGAGAGCGAGGGGCGGGTGAGTACAGACGGCATGACGACCGCCCGAACTTCGACCGCAAGGCGTCCAGGCTGAACCACAATCCCTCAGCCGGTCGAACCTTATGGTCCTCGAGGTGAGTCATTGGTCCTGTTGGCGGCCGCCCCCGCGACGCCCCCCATCGTCCCCGCCCCGCCGAGGCCAGCTGCGGCGACCGGCGGCGGACTCAGCCCATGGAAGTGACGTGGTGGGCGTCGACCACCAAGATGACCCGGGTCGGCGCATCGGTGGGGGGCTCGCCGGCCCGGCCGTACCGCTGGGAAAGCGAGGCGTAGAAGGCGCCGGTGGGGTCCGCGATGATCTCGCCCACCCGACCCCGCAGCTCCAGGTAACGCGCCGGCTGGTCGGGGTCCACCACAGAGAAGGCGACGTAGGGGTTGGTTTGCAGCTGGGCGTACTTGCGCCGGGTGTTGGTGTGGGTGAAGCGCAGTTGGTCCCCGATCCAGGCGAACCACATGGGGTTGGATTGGGGCCGGCCGTTGGGGCTCACCGTGGCCAGATGCCCGATGAGGGGCCGCTCCAAGAGGTCCAGATGGCTGGCGGGAATGAGCGAGGGGGCAGCAGGTGTTGTCATTGCCCGATCATCGCAGCATCCTCATGCAGCATCGTTCCCGCAGCGGCCTGTGACAGACTTCGTGCTGGTCGATGGGGGTTTGGGATGCAGTCTCACAACGTGATGGGGGCCGGCGTGGTTCCCGTGCTCGATCTGGGCCCATGGCTGGCCGGCTCAGCCGGGGCGGAGGCGGTGCTGGCCCCGCAGCTGGGTCGGGCGCTGGAGGAGGTCGGCTTCTTCTTCGTGATCAACCACGGGGTGGACTGGTCCATGGTCGAGGCCGTCTACGCCCAGGCCCAGCGGCTGCACGCCCTGCCCGAAACGGCTAAAGAGGCCATGCCCATGAGCGGAGAGCAAGGCGGCTACCTGCGCCTGGGGGGCGGAACCTCTTACGCCTCCGCCATTGCCGGAGAGGTGCGTAAGCCCAACCTCAACGCAGCGTTCTTTCTGCATCGCGGTGGCTACCGGCACAACAACCAGTGGCCCGATCTGGCCGGATTTCGTCACTGCGTGGAGCGTTACATGGACGCCACCACCGCCTTGGCCGAGCGGTTGCTGGGCCTGTACGCCCTGGCGTTGTCCTTGCCCAGCAACCACTTCGATGCGTACTTCGAGCGGCCCAGCACCACGCTACGGCTGTCCCACTACCCGGTCGTGGAACACGATGAGGAGCAATGGGGCCTGGCCCCGCACACCGATTCCTCGTTCATGACCCTGTTACCGGCCAACGATGTGGCCGGGCTGTGGATCCGGCCCGAGGGCCACGAGTGGATCGAACCGCCGGCGCTGGCCCAGTCCTTTCTCATCAATTCCGGTGACATCTTGCGGCGCTGGACCAACGATCGCTTCCTGTCCACCGCCCATCGGGTGATGAACCAATCCGGTACCGATCGGTATGCCATGCCATTCTTCTACGGGGCCAGGGACGATGCGGTGATCGAAGCGTTGCCCACTTGCGTGGGGCCCGACCGGCCCGCCCAGCACCCGCCCATCACGTACGGGGACTATCAGCGCTGGTTCCTCAACCGGAACTACGCCGCCTACACCGGCCAACACTCCGAGGCCACCGCCCCCTGAGCCGCGATCGGCCCCGGCCTGGGGTCCATCGGCCCCGGGCAAGGCAGAGCTGCCCCAGACAACATCAGAAATGCCTGGAATGCATGGAATGCCGGCAACCTGGGCTGATTTCCGCGGGGGCTCGCTTTGAACCCGGCAAATTATCGACCCACCGCGCGCATAGCGCAACGCTCCGTCTACGAAATCGGGCCATACCTAGAGGTACGTGTTGGAAAACCGCCCAAGTCTCCCATAGACCGTGCTCGGCTGGCTTTCAACGACGGCGATACGGGCGCAAGCCGCCGGCGGGGATAGACCCGAGCCGACCGGCCTGGAAATCCTCCATGGCTTGGGCGATCTCCGCCCTGGTGTTCATGACGAAGGGGCCGTAGGTGGCCACCGGCTCCGCGATGGGCCGGCCACCGATCACCAACACGTCCAGGCTGTGCTGGGGATGGGCTTGCAACACCAGCTCGTCCCCGAGCAGGTCGAGGGCTGCGGCGACGGCTCGATCGGTCGGGTCGGCCCGATCGGCCGGGTCGGCCCGATGGGCGCCGGACGATACCGGCCGTGCCGGGGAGAACACCCCGAGTTGACCCGACTGGAACGGACGGCGGTCCGAGCCGATGGTCCCCTCGCCGGCCAGGGCGTAGGCCAAGGCGTTGAAATCGTTGCGCCACGGCAACTCGAGTTGGGCGCCGGGGGCGAGGGTGGCGTGGACCATGGTGATGGGGGTGTGGGTGGAACCGGGACCCCGAGCCGGTGCGTCCGCGGCGGAGGGGAGCTCGCCGGCGATGATGCGCAGCAGGACACCGCCGTCGGGTGAGGCCACCAGCCCGGCCGCCTCGCCCTCGAGGTTCTGGTAGCGGGGGGCGCTCATCTTGTCGGCGGCCCGCAGGTTGACCCACAGCTGCACGCCGTGGAACACCCCACCGCTGAGGACCAGCGCCTCGGGGGGCGTCTCGATGTGCAGGATGCCGCTTCCCGCTGTCATCCACTGGGTTGCGCCGTTGGCGATGAGACCGCCGCCGCCGTGGGAGTCTTGGTGCTGGAAGGCGCCCTCGAGGATGTAGGTGACGGTCTCGAAGCCGCGGTGGGGGTGCCAGTCGGTGCCCTTGGGTTCGTAGGGGGCGTAGTCGACCTCGCCCATCTGGTCCATGTGGATGAAGGGGTCGAGGTCACGGAGATCCACGCCGGCGAAGGCTCGCCGAACCGGGAACCCCTCGCCCTCTAACCCGCCCGGGGCGGTGTGCACGGCCCGTACCGGCCGAGCCCGCAGGCCGGTATCGAGGCGCAGTTTGGCCAGGGTGGTGGTGTCAGCAGTGATGGCAGCCATCGTCGGTCCTCCGATTTATTTGCGTACGCAACTATCAACCGGTTCGGGGGCGTCGTTGTTCCTTCCGAGGCGGCGAGCCCCATCAGGTAAGCTGGCAGGCCGCTTGGCGACGCACCGGCCCTCATAGCTCAGGGGATAGAGCAACGGTTTCCTAAACCGTGTGTCGCAGGTTCGAATCCTGCTGAGGGCGCCACATCGAACCGCCTACTGCGGGGCATTTTTAGCTGGTCAACGCTGGTGGAGCGCACATCTGATTCGCCGGACCGGCTCCCCACTGTGCCCTCTTGGTGACCCCTGTTCGCCCTAGTTTGTGGGAAGGCGGTGGGAACAACGGGGGAGCGACCGGCCTGGACCGCCGGGGTTTTGTCGCTCCTTGTTCGCAGGCACACCGCGGCCGAGGGGGGCTACCTCGTCCCCCAGTCTTTTCGGGTGACGTTCGGTCATGAGCACGTGTGAGCCGCGTAGCTCAGGTGGCACGTTTGGTCGGCTTGAAATGCGCCGACGTTGAGGAAGGAGTTCGATACCCCCGGTGAGCTCCACCGGATGACAGACCCTGGCCCCGACTTGCCTGCACACCTCCGCGTCGATTGCGCCTGGTCGGTCGACATGGCTCTCCGCAGCCCGATCGCAGTCGCTGGAGCTGATGACGCGAATCAGTTCGGAGGCAAGGACCTCGGGGAGCTCGGGGACCTCAGTGTCGTGGGTGTGTCTTGCCATCCTTCCAAGCTGGTCATGCGGGTTCGATTCCCGTCACCCGCTCCAATAAAGCCTGGTCAGATGGGGTGCCGCCGATGGTGAGCACAGGTCGCGAGGCGTTTGTGCCCCTATCGTGCCCCTATCAGACGGGCAGCAGGGGGCACGAACGGGGATCTGTAGTTGGTCCACAACGTCGACACCCGGCGGCATCCGCCAAGTTGCTGGCCTTCCGATCCGACGACCACCCAGTTGTTGTTCAACCCTCGGCCAACCCGCTGGTACGCGCTGAGGCTAACAACTTGTCGCTCAACAGCCGAGTTCATATCGGAGTTCGCCGAAGTCCTTATTCAGTTCGGCCGTACCGGCGACGCGCAGGCGCTCACCCAAACGTGAAAACACCAGCTTGTGCTCGTCATCGGTCAGCGAAACCGTTGGCGCGTGTGCGGGGTCGGTGACCGGCAGGGTTACCGAATAGCCCTTGGCAGGATAAATACGCAGGTCGATGCCGAGCGGGCGGGCGAGGCGCGGACTGTAAGCGCCCAAGCAGAGCACGTAGACGTCTGCGGCAAACCTGCGCGGCATGCCCGCCTGCGTCACCCGTACCCCGGTT
>JANPEN010000216.1:0-17247 GCA_031422955.1 Acidimicrobiia bacterium | reverse complement strand
GCTCGACGCGTGCGCCGCCATCGAGGAGCCCCCAAACGACGCCTAGCTAGCTACTTGCCCCTGAAAATGGGGGGTGGTGTGGCCCTGCGGGGGTGCTCGCGTTTCTGTTCGGGTTGGTGATGCCCCCAGAGTTGGAGGCGGTCAACTCGTCTTGTTGGACGACCCGAGGTTCTTCGAGCCGTTCCGTCGGTGGTTTGATCCAACGTTCGGTCGGCCGTGGATTCCGATGGAGACGTATCTGCGGTTGATGTTCTTGAAGTACCGGTATCGGCTCGGTTAGGAGATGTTGTGCGCGGAGGTGTCGGACTCGTTGACGTTGTTGCGGTTCTGTCGGATCCCGCTCGGCGAACGGGCTCCGCATCCGTCCACGTTGATGAAGATCACGACCCGGTGCGGGTCTTCCACGGTCGCTGAACTCAACTCGCACCTTGTCGCGGTCGGTGTCGAAGCGGGGGTGATTGATATGGGTTGGTTGCGGGCTGACACGACGGTGGTGCCGGCTGATATCAAGTACCCGACGGACTCGGGTCTGTTGACCAAGGGCATCACCCGAATCGCTACGGTTGTCCGCCGGTTGCAGGCCGCTGGCATCGCGCCACGCACCAAGTTCAACGATCAGACCTCGATAGCCCGCCAGGGCGCGCACCGGATCGGATCGAAGCTGCGCCGCCGCAGCGAGGACGCCAAAGCGGAGGTGCTAGTCATCACCGGTGAACTAGCCGACCTCGCAGAAACCGCGGTTGACCAGGCCAGACGCGTGCTGGACAACGCCCAACGTATGGGTGAGCGACCGGTTCGCCGGCTGCGGCGGATGCTCGCTGACCTCGCCCACCTCCTCGATGCGGTGACTCAGCTGATCCGCCAGACCCGGGTGCGTCTGGCCGGTGAGGTCCCCGCGAGCAAGTCCCGCCGGGTGCCCCTGCACGACAGCGACGCCCGACCGATCCGCAAGGCCAGCCTCGCGACCCCAACCCAGTTCGGCTACACCGGCCAGGTCACCGACAACCGTGACGGGATCGTTGTCGACTACGAGATCGAAGCGGGGATGCCACCCGATGCGCCACGGCTGGCACCCGCTATCGCCAGAGCGATCACTGGCACCGGTGTCGTACCTGACGCGGTCACTGCGGATCGCGGCTACGGCCAAACATCCGTCGATGACGCCCTCGCGGACCTTGGTGTCCCGCTCGTAGCAATTCTCCGCAAGGGTCAACCCGGCAAGAGCCGCCAACAAGTCGAAGCCGAAGACAGGTTCGTTGAACTCGTCAAATGGCGCACCGGTGCCGAGGGCAGAATCGCCGCATTGAAGCGCCAACACGGATGGGGACGAGCCCGACTCCGAGGTCTCCAAGGCGCCCGAACCTGGTGCGGCTGGGGCGTCCTCAGCCACAACGCGATCAAGATCGCCGCTCTCTCCAACTGACCAGGCGACAACCCGACATACCCGCCACCAACCCCCCTGCTTCGCCGCGCCCGAACACACAATCACGGGCCAACCCAATGGCCTGCCACCACGCCTCAAAGACCCGTCGACCTACTTTTTCAGGGGCAAGTAACTAGTGTCCTGATTCGGAGATTCGATGGCAATATGCCGCGAGGCTGTCGAAGATCTCGTCTGCGGTCTTGTGCCAGACGTAGGGGCGTGGGTTGTCGTTCCAGGTTCCGACCCATTGGGTGATGGATTCGGCGAGTTCTTTGACGCTGCGATGGGTTCCTCGGCGCAGCCACTTCGTGGTGAGTTCAGCGAACCAGCGTTCCACAAGATTCATCCATGAGCTTGATGTCGGGGTGAAATGGAACTCGAAGCGCGGGTGACGGACCAGCCAGCGTTGAATCGACGGGGTCTTGTGGGTGGAGGAGTTGTCCAACACCACGTGGACCTTCAATCCCTCGGGGACATTCTTGTCGATGAGGTTCAGGAACTTCTGGAACTCGGCCGCGCGGTGGCGGGCGGCGAGCTGGTGGATCACCATGCCGCTCGTGATATCGAAAGCTGCGAACAGGTCGATGGTGCCGTGACGCACGTAGTCATGGGTGTGCCGCTCGGGGGTGTGCGGCAGTAGCGGCAACACCGGCTGGGTGCGGTCCAGGGCCTGCACCGCGGTCTTCTCGTCGACGCAGATCACCACCGCTCGTTCGGGCGGGTTCATGTACAGCCCGACGATGTCGCGGACTTTGTCGATGAACAACGGGTCAGTGGATAACTTGAAGGTGTCCTCAATCCACGGTTTCAGACCGAACGCCTTCCAGATCCGACTCACCGTCGGCTGGGACATGCCTGTCGCCTTCGCCATCGAACGGGTAGACCAGTGCGTCGCGTCCACTGGCTTGGAGGTCAACGTCTTGACCACGACCGCTTCGACATGATCGTCAGTAACTGTGCGCGGCACACCCGATCGATGCTCATCGGCCAGCCCCACCAGCCGCTTCGAGATGAACCGCGACCGCCACTTGCCCACCGTGGCCGGGTCACAGCCCAACTCCGCGGCCACCGACTGGTTGGTCCTGCCCTCCGCGCAGGCCAAAACGATCCCCGAACGCAACGCCAGACTCTGCGGACTTTTCGGACGCCGCGCCCAACGCGCCAACGTCTCCGCTTCCTCGCTGCTGAGAACCAGCTCAGCCTTCGGCCGACCACGTGCAACCATGCGTGCTCCCATCGTTACGCACGACGAACGCGGCTCATCACCCGAAAATTCCCCCAGACCCCATATATCCCACAAACCTTCGAATCAGGACACTAGGTCAGAAGGGTGTCATGAGTCTGGAGCATGGCGGATTCCCACTCCGCTCGAACCCAGTCGGGCTGACCGGCTTGAAAGATGTAACCCTCGGGGAACCCTGCTTTGCGCAGGAACGTGCGTCGGGCCTCGAAACCTTCTCGGCTCAGGGGTCCGGCCAGCTGCTCGCGACCGATGATGGGCAGGGTGATGCTGACGTTGTCGGTGGGATCTCGCATGATGGACTTGGGGTCTCCGCCGGCCGCCAACAAATCCAAATCGGCCAAGAAGCGCCGACGGATGGCCACCACCCCGCGATCGGAGGCGCCGAGAAGTTCCTTGGTTCGATCCGCGATGACGCCCTGGCCGGTCCAAGCCAAGAAGTCTTGGTTCATGACATGGCTGGTGATCCAGCGCCCGGTACCAGGTTCGTGCACCGGCCCTGTCCACGCCGGGATCCGTACCTGATGGTAGGGCTGGCGGTCTTGGGGAACCTTTTCGAAGGCCCACATCACCGACAGGGTGTGCTCGTCGTCAATGGGCACTCGCCACTCGAAATGCTCTCCGGTGAACAAGGCGTTGGGCCACAAGCAGACCCGACCCACCGTCCACAACGGATTGTCCTCGTCGGTATCTGACCGTACCCTTCGGTACACGAAGCCGTGGTCGATTTCGTCGAAGGCCAGCTTGGTGTGGGTGGGGGCCCGGAAACCCTCCTTACCGGCCAGGGCGGCGAACCAGTTGTCGTGCAACCACTCGAAATGCACCGGGTCGATGGAGTTCTCCTGGCATTGGAACCAGTTGCAAGGAACCTCGGCGAACACGATCTGCACGAACCCGCCCTCCCATCCGAAGGGCTCATAGTTGGGCACCAAGGGCGCGGGATCGGGGCCGAGGTAGGCCCACACCAGCCCGGCGTGGGCCTGCACCCGATAGGCCAGGATCGCGGCCTGCTCGGAAAAGCGCGAAGCGGGGTTCACCGTCTGCTCGTAGGGCTGGGACACGCAGGCGCCGCTCGGGTCGAACGCCCACCCGTGGTAGCTGCAGCGCAGACCGCAGTCCTCGACGTAGCCGTAGCTCAGGTCGGCCCGCCGGTGGGGGCACTGCCGAGCCACCAAGCCATACCGTCCAGTCTGGTCTCGGAAGATGACCAGATCCTCGCCGAAGAGGCGAATGGCCCGCACGGGCTCGTCGTCGAACTGGCTCTCCGCCGCCACCGGATGCCAGTAGCGACGCAGCAATGAGCCCATGGCGGTGCCCGGCCCGACTTCGGTTAGGCGGCGATTCTCACCGGCGCTCAACATGGGTGGAGGAGCTCCTCGTAACTGGCACCCATAACCTGGCTGGGCCGAGCGCCGCCGCGCAGCGCGCTGGCCATGGCGGCCTCCTTGGCGGCGATGTCTTCGGCGGCGGCCACGATCTGTGTGGCGTGTTCGAAGGGCACCACCGCCACACCGGACCCGTCGGCCAGCACCAGATCGCCGGGTGCCACACCCAGCCCGGTGAGGACACCGCCCAATCCCAAACGGTCGAGTGCATCGGACACCGCGCCGCTGTCCAACCTGGCCACCAGCTCGCTGATCTCGTTCGGGCTGAGAGTGGTGGTCGGCGCCCGCGGTCCGGCGGTGGCGGCTGGGACCGTGCTGGGTTCCATTAGTCCAGGCTCCAGCTGGCGAAGGCGCACCCCACCCCGGTCCCGGCCGGGCTCCGCCGTACCGGAAGGTAGGTCAGCCAGTCCACCGGGCGGCCCTCAACGGCACCGGCCACCGCGATCCAGTTGCGGATCTCGGAACTACCCGCCTCCAACAGGTGGGCGGGCAGGCTGCGTAGACCGGAACCGTCGCCCGATTGCAGGGCGCCGACCACGATCTCATCCAGCCGCTCATCGACCACGAAATGGCTCAACCCGCCCGAGGCCACTAGGGCGATGCGGGTCGGGCCGGCCAGGTTGGCGATGACCTGGCCCAAGGCCCGGCCGAAGTCGTGGCAGCGCGCCGCGGAAGGCTGGTTGGGGGGATAGAACGTGTTGAGCAAGATCGGTACCACCGGGATGGTTCGATCCCCCAGCAGCCGTTTGAGCACAAACCCATAAGCATGCCCGTAGCCGGTATGACCGCCCTCGACCGGGGCACCTCCCGCTGCCGAAGCAACGTCGAAGCCCTGTTCCATGAGCCCGGTGATGAGGGCCCTGGCCAGGTCCGGCTGGCCTGGAAAGACGGTGGCCACGTCCATGGCGTAGCCCAGCTTGATCTGGTCGTTGAGGGGCGACGGCGGAGAGGTGGAGCAACCGGTGGCCAACTGCTCGGCCCAACCAATGGCAATGGCGGGTTGATTGGAGGAGTTGAACAGCTCGTGTTGATCGTCCCCGACGATGATGACCACATCGGGTTGGGCTGCCGCTAGATCCGCGGCCAAGCGGTCGAGGGCGGCGTGGCACCCGGCGTGCAGCTCGGCCAGGCGGGCGGGGGTAACCACGTCGGCGAAGCTATCCCCGGCGGCCAGGGCCAGCTCGTCGTAGCTGCGGTGGGTGCCCTCGTTGTCGTAAAGGATCGGGTTGGTGCGGTCTCGCTCGGCCAGCATCGGCCACAACTCGACATCGGTCACCAACAGTGGCGTGTGCGACGTACCGATCGCGGCCACCAATTGTGCCATGACGTTCCCCTTTGCCGACCCTGCGCCCGGAGCCTAGGCCCTCAGCGCTCGCGGGGTCAGACCTCGGGCTCTGGCCAAGCCTGGCAACTGGCCCGGGTCACGGGTGCAAGATTCGATAGTTTCGGTGCTCATGAGCGGATCAGATTTCTTGACCACGACACGACTGCTGTTGTTGCACGGCGTGGACGGCATCGGCTCGGTATGGAACGGGGTCATCGGCCAGCTGCGGGCCGAGGCGGCGGCGCGACCAGGGTCGGGCGCAGGGCTGAATATTCTCGCTCCCGACCTGGCCGGCCACGGGGCGGGCCCCCCGTTGGCTCGCTACCGGACCGCGGATCTGGCGGAGGACCTTTTCAAACGCTTTGGGTCCCAGCTATTGGGCGGGCCGTTGGTCATCGTTGGGCACTCCCTGGGTGGGGTGGTGGGCTTGGCCCTAGCCGCCGCCTACCCGGAGTTGGAGCTGCGCCAGGTGATCGCCAGCAGCTGCAAGACGGTATGGAGCGAAGCGGATCTAGCCGGCATGGCCAGGGTGGCGGACAAGGGCGTTGCCGTCTTCGAGGACCAGGCTGCGGCGCTGGAGCGGTTTCTGCGGGTGGCCGGCTTGAGCGGGCTGCTCGACCCCGAGACGGCCCAGGCCGGGATCATGGCGGTGGGGACTGGATGGCGGCTGGCGGTGGATCCAGAAGTACACCGGGTGGATGTCCCCGACTTCGCCGCCGCGGTGGCCGCGGTCAAAGCCCCCGTGCTGTTGGTCACCGGCGAGCTCGACCCGATGGCCACACCCACCGACCTGGCTCGATTCGAGCCGGCACTGCACGTGATGGCCGGCGCCGGCCACAACCTGCACGTGGAGAACCCCGTCGCCATGGCTGCCCTGATTGCCCCCTACCTTGCCTAAGGAGTCGGGCCTAGCCAGGGGGCTGGTCCGACCACACTACGTTTGAGGCCTGACTCTCCGCGTTGTCGGGTGGGCCCGAAAGGGGATGTGCTGTGGTTGATATGCGTCCGACAAAGGAGCCCCAACGCCTCCCCGACCCTGCCCCCGATTCGTTCGACCCGTTCGACCCCTTCAACACCACGTCGCTGGCCGACCCCTATCCCGAGTTCGCCACCCTCGTGCGCAGCCGCCCGGTTTTCTACGAGCCTTCCTTGGCATACTGGGTGGTATCCCGATACGAGGACTGCAAGCGGGTGCTGCGCGAGCACGAGACATTCTCCGCCGTCAACACTCTTTCGCCCATTGTGGCCCCCTGCCCCCAGGCCGCTCGGGCCCTGGTCGAGGGGGGCTTCCGCTCCATTCCCACCCTCACCAACGTCGATCCTCCCGCCCACACCCGCACCCGGCGCATCGCCCACCTGGCCTTCACCCCCCGCCGGGTGGCCCAGATGGAGGGCTTCGTGCGCCAACTGGTGCAGCGGTTCGTGGCCGACCGCCTCACCGTCGGGGAGGCCGACTTGGTCAGCGCCCTCACCTATGAGCTGCCGGCGTTGGTTTTGTTCGAGATCTTGGGGGTCCCCGGAGAGGACGTTGATCAAATCAAGGTGGGCTCGGCCGATCGGCTGCAGTTCATGTTCGGTCGCTGCACAGAGGCTCAGCAGGTTGCCACCGCCACCGGCATGGCCGCCTTCTGGCGCTACTGCGAGGCGTTGGCCGAGGACCGTCGAGCCAACCCGCGCGACGATTTCACCACCGACCTGGTCCACACCAACGATGAATCAGGCGCCCCCCTCAGCCAGCAGGAGGTGTCGACCATACTGTTCGGTCTGTTGCTGGCCGGCCATGAAACGACCACCAACATCCTCAGTAACGGCCTGCGTCGTTTGTTTGAGCATCGCGCCGCCTGGGAGGCCCTGTGCGCGGACCATTCCCTCGTCCCCAACGCGGTGGAAGAGATACTCCGCTTCGACTCGTCAGTCATCCACTGGCGGCGTCAGACCACCCGGGTGGCGACCCTGAGCGGCGTTGAGCTGCCGGCCCAGGCCGATGTGTTGGTTTGCCTGGGCGCGGCCAATCGCGACCCGGCCCATTTCACCGACCCTGATCGTTTCGACATCGCCAGGGCCAACGCCCGCGATCACCTTTCCTTCGGCGGCGGGGCCCACCTTTGTCTGGGGGCACCGCTGGCCCGGCTCGAAGCCCGGGTGGTGCTGGAGGAACTGACTGCGGCGTTGCCCTCTATGCGACTGATCGAGGGTCAGACCTTTGGGTTCATGCCCATCATCGGCTTCCGCGGGCCTCGCTCCGCCCTGGTCAGCTGGGACCCTGAGCCGACCCCCTCGTCTAGCTCCTTGCGTGAAGCCACGCGGTGACCAGACCGTTTGCTGCTTCCCGCAGATCCTTTGATCGCCGCCGGGTTCGGTCGGCGCTAACCTCATGCCATGCACGACCACCAGTCGGCGGGGGACACCGAAGCGGCGGGCCCTGAGCACGAGTCGGAGCAGGACCGCCTCGTGCGCTTGGCCAATCTGCTCTTTCAGGCGGCCCGCAACGGCGACTGCGCCCTGCTGCGAGAAGCCACCACCGGAGGCGCCCCTGCCGATCTGTCCAACCAGAACGGGGACAGCCTCGTCATGCTGGCTGCCTATCACGGCCACGCAGAAGCGGTGAGCGTGCTTTTAGAGGCAGGCGCGGCGGTGGACCAGATCAACGATCGTGGCCAGACCCCGCTGGGCGGGGCCACCTTCAAAGGCTACGTCGAGGTGGTTGAAACCTTGCTGCGCTTCGGCGCGGATCCTGGGGCTGGCTCGCCTCCGGCGCTGACCATGGCGGTGATGTTCTCCCGGGACGATCTGCTCGAGCTCTTCGATGCCGCTCAGCGAAAGCGCGCTGCGCCGGAAACGTAGGCCGGCTCGGATGATCCAGCGCCCTCGGGCCCGGGCTCCGCCGGTGCCGTAGGCGGGCTCGCCTGGCCATCAATATGGTCAACGCCGTTGCGGTGGTCGCCCCGGGCCGCGTTGCGGTGGGCTATCGGCCCTGGAGTCACCGACCAGTCCACCGCACGGCGGGAACTCTGGCTCTGTGCGCCGTTCGTATCGGCCGGAGATTCGGTCTCGGATGACGGGTTGCCGGCAGCCGGTTTGGTTCGTCGGCGAGGTTGGTAAAGGGCGGCCGAGAGGCCTTCGAGCAGCGGCACCGCCTCACGGAGGAGCTGTTGCTGGCTGGCGTCGAGCTGGCCCAGCACGTCGGTCAACACGTCAGCTCGACGTTCCCGCCACAGCTCCAGCCGGCCCGTTGCTTCATCGCTCAGCAGCAACCGAGCGACTCGACGGTCTCCCCGGCTGAACTCGCGTCGCAGCAGGCCCAACCCGACCAGCTTGCGGATGAGGGTGCTGACCGTGTTCGGGGCGGCGCCCAACTCGCTGGCGGCTGCTGCTACCCCGATGCCAGGGTGTTCGGCCACCAACAACAACAACTCGACCTCGGTCGGGGAGAGCGCTTCGGAATCGAAGTTGGCCCTCGCTGAGCGCTGCATAGCCCGCCGGAAACGGGTGACGGCCTGGGACAGGTCGGTGGCGAGGGTTTCTGGGTCCAAATGGGGTTTCGCGTCTGCGTCCACGTTTCATCAGTTCCCACCGAAGCAGAGGGTCAACCCTGTATGGATAAAAAGGCCTCAGGCGCCGGGGGGTGAACCCCCTCGGCCGGGTTGGTACTCGCTGGCCCCGAGTGATCGGGCCAGCAAGCTCGGGCCAGCAAGCTCGGGCCAGCGAGCTCGGGCCGGCGCGATCGGGTCTTGCTGTTCAATCCGGGCGGGCGGCGGGTAACGAAGACTTTCAGTATGCGCAGTCCATCGAAGCTGATAGTTTGTTTGCTCGCCATGTTGGCGGCGGCGGGGTTCTGGGTCGCGGCCACCACACCGGCGGGGGCCCAGCCCGCGCCGGGCGCTCTGGGAACGGTGGTGGTGGTGCACGGGCTGGTCGACTTCCCCGCCGACGTCTACCTTGATGGCGCCTCGATTCCTGCCCTCAGCCGCTTCGAGTTCCGCCGGGTCACCGATGCCCTGGCCCTGCCGGCAGGGATGCATCAGGCCGACCTTCGTCGGACCGGGCAGCCGGTCACCGAGCCGCCTGCCCTGAGCGGCAGTTTCACGGTGGTGGCCGCCCAGCGGGTGACGGTGGCGGCGCTGCTCGATCCCGAGGGCAAACCCAGTTGGATTGCCTTCCCCAATGACGCCCTGCCCATTGACGCGGCCAGGGGCGAGTTGCGCTTCCGCCATTTCGCCGCGGCCGCTCCCGTGCGGGTGACCGTGGACGGCCAGCCCTTCCTGGATCAGGTGACCAACCTGGCCCGCTCCGGTCAGGCGGCTCCGATCAGCCTGACCCCCGGACTTCATCGCATCGGCGTGCTCGACGCCGCCACTGGCGCCGTATTGGTAGCGGACAGCGAGCTGGACATCGGTGCCGGTCTGCCGGTGAACCTCTATCTGACCGGCCGAGCTCCTACCGGTGGTGCCGCGGCCACCGCCGGATCGGTCCTGACCCTGCTCCAGGAGGTGCCCGCCGCCCCCGAGCTGAAGGCGGTCCAGGTGCTGCCGGCCCAAGTGCCCGGCGGCGACTCGGGGTTGGCCGCCCCCGCCGAAGCACATCGCGGCCCATGGTCGAGCTTCACCGAGGCCGTGACGTTGGGTGAGGTGGCCGTCGGGCTGGCTAGCACCCGGCTGGTGATGGGCCTTGGCCTTGGCTTGGTGTTCGTCACGCTGCTGACCTTGGCGGCGCTCGTACCTCGGCGAGCCACCGTTTCCGCCGCCGGGGTGCGGCCTCGCCGGGGTCTGCCGGCTCCTCGCCGTCGCCCCGAATGAGGAGACCTGGTCAGGGTGGCGCCCTGTTTGGGGCCGGCCGGTCGGTCCGCTCGGTCCTGGGTGGGCTGGCTTTGTTGGCAGCCGCGGGGCTGGCTGGGTCAACCTTGAGCGGATGTGGCGGTGGTGCCGGCGTTGCCCAACCGCAGGGTCGCTCCTCCAGCAGTAGTACCCCACGGTATGGTGAGGCGCCGGTGGCCAGCAGGGTGCCTGGCCCGCCGCCCGAGTCGACGGCCGACACCGCCGCGCCGCCAATTCCGCCAGGGCCGCCAGCACCGCCGGTCGGGCCACCGACCCGCACGGGCGCAGTGGGTTCGGCCCAGCCGACTGCGTGGGGCGGCTATCTCCCTGAGGGAGCGCTGGCCATCGCCGCCCAGCCGGTGGTCCCCACCCGGCTGCGCATTCCCGAGCTAGGCATCGACGCGGCGGTGGTCGATGTTCGTGTCCTGGCTGACGGGGCCCTCGATTTGCCCGCCGATGTAGTCCGGGTGGGTTGGTACGGCGGTGGGCCGGCACCGGGTCAAAGCGGCTCGGCGGTGCTGGCCGCCCACGTCGACTATCAGGGCGCCCCCGGGGTGTTCTTGCAGCTGGGAACGCTGAAGGCGGGCACCCAGATCCTCATCGAGCGCTCCGACGCCAGCGTGGTCGCCTTCCGGAGTCCGGGCCCGGCTCGTTCCTACCGCAAGAGTTCCCTGCCCATCGATCAGCTCTTTCGGCGCGGCCAAGCGCCCGAGCTGACCCTCATCACCTGTGGCGGCGCCTTCGATCCGGCAACGCGCTCCTACCAGGACAACGTGGTGGTCAGCGCCGTCCCCTCCGCCTGAGCCGGCCCTGATCCGCCACCGGCCCCCCGCCCACGACCGAAATGGCGCCAGGTTTCTATTCCCTAGACGGCACTGACTCCCAGCCCCACCCGCCGGCCGGCCGGCCCCGCGTCCTCATCGGTGAGTGGAACTCCATTGTCTTGACCCCCGAAAACTACAAAACGAGTGTGGCTATAATGGGAGCGTCAATGTGCTGAGATTAACCCGGGCACCGACGTTGGTCGGGATCCGGCCGAGATCCACAAGTCCATGTTGCCTTTCGCGATAACCGGACCTGACCGAGCGACGGAAGATCTCGTCACTCGTCGCTTCATCGACATGATGGCCCCCGGACAGTCGAGAACTTCTGACCAGCGTCTCATCCCGGCCAGCCCAATGTTGAGGCTCAGGCCAATGTTGAGGCTCAGGCCAAATTGTGCAGTTGCAGATCTACCGCTTCGCGTAGCCGCGCCGTGAGGTCCGCCGGTTTGAGATAGCCGCCGTAACGGCACTGCAGCAGGTAGAAGAACACCGCGTAGAGGTTTATGCCCAGCGCGCTGGCTTTGACCTCGCCGCTTAGCTCGCCTTGGGCTTGGGCCTCGCGCAGCACCGCGACCAGACGTCTCATCCAGCCCTCCATGAACTCGTTGACGCCTTCGCGTTCGAGGTCGCCGACGAACATGACTTCCTTGACGAAGGCGCGCGACAACGCGGGGTTGAGCTCGTGGTCCGCGATCACGTGGCCGAAAAGGTTGGTGATGCGATCGGCCAGGGCCTCAGTGGGGTCGATGGCGTCGAAAGCATCGTCCCACAGGACCTTGAGCTCCTCGCGAAACACCTGGACCAAAAGATCGTGCTTGGAGGCCACGTAGAGGAACAGGGTGCCGGCGCCAATCCCGGCGGCCTCGGTGATGGCCGCGGTGGTGGTGGCCTCGAACCCCCGCTCATTGAACAGGGTTCTGGCCGCTTCCAGGATGCGAGCCAGCTTGTCGGCCTTGGCCAGTTGACGGCGTTGCGGCCGGGCCGGGTTGGCGTCGTCGATCTCGTGATCGGAATCTGGCGCGTCGCTGTTCATACTGTTGACCCCATGGTCTGTGCAATGTAACCCGCTCGGCACCGGGGCTACTTGCTCATGAGCCGGAGGCAGAAAAGTGCTGGTAGTCGAGTGGCTCGCCCCAGCGCCCACCCCAGCCCCAGCCGACTGCGTCGAAGGCGGCGGTGACCGGGCCGCCTTCCAAGATCATGGCGGCATGGGCGGCGGTGGCCGCTCCCGGCGGGGGAGGGCGGCGGTCGAGGAATGGTTGGGAGCCCGCATGGGAGCTGTTTCCGCCGCTGACGTAGGGGTTCTCCAGGGGATTGATATCTATGGCTCGCCCGGTGGCGTGGTTGGACCAACGAGTGGTGCCTTCCACGAAACGACAGTTGAAGGCAGAGGTGTTGTCGGCTTCGATGGAGCTGAAGTCGTCACCGCCGAAGTCGTCGATCAGACGCATGCTGCGAAGAGGGAAACGGGCCAACCAGAGGGCGGCGAAAACCTGGTGCATGGCCTCAACCTGATCGACATGCACGACCAGTTCACCGGCTCGGGCCTCGCCCTCAAAACCCCAGTAACTTATCTGGAGGTATCGTAGTTCGTTCAGTCCCACCGGGCAGCCCGGCTGCCAGGAGGTCGGTTCCAGGCGGGCCCGCAGCGCCCCATCAATGCCCCGAGACCGGAACGTGAAGCCATCTGGCCCTTGGCGTGTCACCTCGGCGGCGGGGTCGGGCGCGGGAGCGGGGCTGGCCGACGCCGTGGTGCTGGCCGCCGCGGCGGTCGGGTTGGGGGCGGTTTCTGGCAGGGCGGTGGTCGGGGCGGCACTGGCGGACACCGCCGGCGCGCGGCTGGCCGTGGCACTAACCGTCGCGGCGCTCGAGGCGGATCGGGGCGCTGGCGTCGTGGTGGTGCTCACCTCGATAACGGTGGGCGATGCCGGAGCAACGGGGCCGGCCCGCTCAGCCTCGTTGCGGCCGGCACACGCAGCCAAGACCGCCAGTGCCGCCAGCACGACCAGTGCAAACAGCACCGACGAGGAAGTCTGCTTCGTAGCGTTCACCGAAGGCTCGGACCGGGTGAGCGGGAGCTCAGCGTTGGGGGACGAGCACGAAATCGTGCTCGAGGCGGAAGATGGTCTGGCCGTCTCGCACATCGGCGCTGAAGGTACGGATGAGGGACTGCTTCACACCGAACACCGCGTCGGAGTCGAGGTAGTTCTTCTCGGCATCGAAGATGTGAGTCACCACCCGCTCGAAACCGGGGGCAGACACGATGGCGTGGACGTGGGCGGCTCGCCAGGGGTGGCGCTGCTCGGCCCGCAGGAGATCTCCCACCGGTCCGTCGGTCGGGATGGGATACTCCACCGGGCGCACGGTGACCAGTTGGTAACGGCCTTCGGGGTCGGTGGTGTAAACCCCGCGCAGGTTCTGCACCGGTTGATCCCCCGGTTGTTGCACGGCATAGAAGCCCTTGGAGTTGGTTTGCCAAACGTCGATGGTGGCCCCCGCGATGGGGGCACCGCCAAGCGACAACACCCGCCCGGTGATGATGGCGGGTACGTCCTCATCGTCTTCGGCCATGGTTTCCCCGTTGGCTCGATGGTGGGAGCCTGGCACGTAGAACGGCCCCAACACGGTGGACTCGGTAGCGCCCTCCGGCTTGTTCTGAGCGAGCACGTCCACCAGCGAGGACAGGCCGTGGGTGTCGGAAAGCAGGATGAACTCCTGGCGGGTGGCGCTGCATTTCTGGCCTACCGCGGTGAAGAACTCGATGCCGGCCATCCACTCGGCCTCGCTCAGGTTGACCTCGCGGGCGAAGGCGTGCACGTGGGTGACCAACGACATCAAGATCTCCCGCAGGCGCGGGTCGGAGGTGGCGGCCAGGTTGGCCAGCACCGCCTCAGTGATGAGCCGGCCGGCGTCCGCGCCGCCCGCCGATGGGGCGGCGGCGGCAACTTCAGGTTGCGTTGCGGCGGTCGGACTGGTCATGGACATACTCCTGGGAATTGTTCGGTGACGGGCAGTCGGTGAGCAGTAGTTACGAGGCGGACTGCAACGCCCGAAGGGTGGATAGCTCCAGGGCGGTGGGTGCAGGCGTCAGCTCTATCGTCGGGGCCAACTGGAGGTCCCAACCAGTGGCGTGTCGGGCCTGGTCTACCGTTGCCCCTGGGTGCAACCCGACCAACACCAGTTCGCCGCTGGGGTCGGGTGCCATGACGCCCAGGTCGGTGATCGCCAGGCTGGTGCCGCGACCGGGGGCGTTGGACCCGGCCCGCTGGTTGCCGAGGCTGGAGACGAAATCGACCCTCTCCACGAGTCCTCGCTTCAATACTGGCCAGGAACCCGGCATGGTCGGAGGTGCCGAACACGTGGCGTTTGATCCACGCCTCGAAACGATCCCTGTCGCGGGACACATCCTCCCAGGCCCGATAGAACTCGTTGTCCCGTTCGCTATAGCCGATGGCGAAGCTGGGATGGGCCCCGCCCGGTACCTCGCACACGGCGGCGAGCACCCAGTGGGGTAGCACCACCGAGTTGGCCCCTGGGACCAAGGTGTCCACCACCTCTTCGACCGTCACGATGGCCCGTCGGGCGGCCAACACCGCCTCTTTCTGCACACCCATAATCCCCCACAACAACACATTGCCGGCCCGGTCGGCCTGTTGGGCGTGGATGATGGTCACGTCGGGCCGCAACGCCGGTACGGCGGTGAGGCGTTCGCCGGTGAAGGGACAGGTGATGGGGGCAATGTTGGCGTAGGCGGCCAGGTCGGTGCCGACGTACCCGCGCAACACCCCGGGGTTGCCGCCCCAGGAGAAGATGAGCTTGGTGGCACAACCGGCGCCGAACTCGGCCACTGCGGCACGAAGGGAACCGATCCTGACCAACCTCATGCCCCTTCGGTCTCGCTTGCGTCCGGCACCCGGTGTCGGGCGAACGGGACGGCCGCAAAGTGTACTGCACCCTCGGCGGAGCCGGCTTGGGCCCCTGCGGCTGGCGCGGTCTTGCGCTCACCGGCGCTCAGCGGGCTTGGCAGGCCGGTGCGCGTCCGGGTTAGCACGGAGCGCGTTGGACAACGGGTGAAAACCCCAGATTCGCACAATGGCCCAGTTCCGTCATGGGTGTCCCGCCCTGCGCAGCCAGGCCACCACGGGGTGCAGCCGCCAGTGACCCGACCGCGGCGTCCAGCGGCGAGACGGGCTAGACAGACGCATATGGAGACTCGCCGTATCGGCATTTTGGACGTGTCCGTGGTCGGACTGGGCTGCAACAACTTCGGCATGGCCATTGACGCCGATGCCACCGTGGCCGTGGTCGATGCGGCCATCGAGGCTGGCATCAACTACTTCGACACCGCCGAGTCCTACGGCAAGGGTCAGTCTGAGGAGTTCTTGGGCCGGGCCCTGCAGGGCCGGCGCCAGCAGGTGTTGGTGGCCACCAAGTGGGGCCACACCATGTCCCTGGCCAAGGGGGAGCGGGGCGGCGATCCCGCCCTGGTCCGGCGCTGCCTCGACGCCAGCCTGCAGCGGTTGGGGATGGACTACGTCGATCATTATCAGCTGCACCGGCCCGACCCCGAGACCCCCATCGAGGAGACCCTCGGGGTGCTGCAGGACTTGCGTCAGGAGGGCAAGGTGCGCGAGATCGGATGCACCGCCTTCAGCGCGGAGGAGTTGCAAGCCGCCTCCCAGGCCGGGGTCGGCAACGGTTTTCCTTCGGTGCAGAACCACTACAGCCTGTTGACCAGGGACCCCGAAACCGATGGGGTGCTGACGCTGTGCGCGCAGGCGGGCATCGGTTTCGTGCCCTATTTTCCTTTGGAATCGGGGCTTTTGACCGGGAAGTACCGGGCCGGCGCACCGTTGCCGGAGGGCTCCCGCCTGGCCAAGTGGGGCGAGCGGGGCAAGGCCTTCATCGACGATGACAAGCTGGTGTTGGTGGCCAGGCTGCAGGAGTGGGCGGCTTCGCGGGAGCATTCGCTGCTGGAGTTGGCCATGAGCTACTTGGCTTCGAACCCCACCGTGTCCACCGTGATCGCCGGTTGCACGTCGGCGGACCAGGTCCGCGCCAATGTGTCGGCGGCGGGTTGGGCACTGACTGAGGCTGAACGGGCTGAGGTCCGGACCTTGCTCCAGCCCGTCGCCTGAGCCGACGGCGCGAGCGGCCGGCGCGGTGGCGAGGAGAAGGTGGTCGAGGTGGTCGCCCGGCACCCGCTAACGGGGCACCCCGAACCGTGCCGCCGCCGTCGGGCTGAGCGCCTACGATCCCGACCGATCGGCGACAAAGCGCCGCGAGCAGGGGACGGGTGAGCATGGGACGCTTGGACGGCAAGGTGTGCATCGTGACCGGTGGGGCCCGGGGCCAGGGCGGTGCGGAGGCGGCATTGTTCCGTCAAGAGGGTGCCGAGGTGGTCATCACCGACGTGCTCACCGACGTGGGCCAGCAGCACGCCGCGGCCATTGGCGCCAGCTTCGTCGGCCACGACGTGCGTTCCGAGGAGGAGTGGGCCGAGGTGGTGCGCCAGACCATCGAGCGCCACGGGCGGCTCGACGTGCTGGTCAACAACGCCGGCATCTACGAGCGGGGCAAGCTGCTCGACACCACCGTCGAGCAGTACCGCCGCATCATCGACGTGAACCAGCTCGGGGTGTTCCTGGGCATGAAGGCGGCGGCGCCCACCATGATCGCCCAGCAGTCGGGCTCCATTGTGAACATCTCCTCCGTGGCGGGGTTGCTCGGCTCAGCCAACGCGGTGGCCTACGGGGCGTCCAAGTTCGCCGTTCGGGGCATGACCAAAGCGGTGGCGCTCGAGCTGGCCCGCTACCAGATCAGGGTCAACTCCATTCACCCCGGCATGATCGACACCGACATGATGACCGTGGTCACTGGCGACAACGCCGAGCGTCACGACCGCATGGCCCGCAACGTACCCATCGGTAGGGCGGCGGAGGCCGGCGAGGTGGCGTCGCTGGCGCTGTTTCTGGCCAGCGACGAAAGCCGCTACTGCACCGGCTCCGAGTTCGTCATCGACGGCGGCATGATGGCCGGCTGATGGCCTCCTGATGGTCTCCTGATCACACGGCTCCGACCCCTCGCCTGAGCCGGGCGCGGGGGACAGCTAGGGCCAGGCGCTTCGGGTTCGTTAGTTTGGTCGCGGCCCCGCCCGGCCGGAGGGGGGGGGGGGGTTTGGGCCCAACGGGCGCACCAGGAGAGGATAGAATAATATTTGGGTAAAAGGTTTGGCCC
>JANPEN010000215.1:0-3593 GCA_031422955.1 Acidimicrobiia bacterium | reverse complement strand
GTCCACGTTGGCGATCGTCACCGCCGACCCCGGCTGTGGTTCGGCCCGAAACAACGATCGGGCCGGATTCCAGCTCGCCTACACCAACGCGCGGCTGCGTCGACCCGAACGGTAGGACCGGGTACAGCCCGGTCGGCGTTGGAACAGTGCTGAGCATGCCGCACTGATAGTCCGACGCTGCGCCGCGGTTCAGTTCTGTGGGGGCAACGCGGGGAGATGCTCCACGACAGCGTCAGAACCCGGGACGTAGAGGTCAGCATGGCCGTCATCCCAACGGATTCGATACGGCGGCGCGCCATCCTCGCCGAGGAAGGCCGGGATCAACCCACATCGTTGTCTTTCGCCTACGTGGTGGCTCATGACGACGAGCCGATCTCCAACAGCAGCGCGCATGACGGAAACCCCTTGGTTGTTGCAGATCAGCGCCGTTTGGCAGCCGTGTTCAGCAGAGCACCCGCGCTGCGCCGGCCACCAGAGGCGTAGGTCCCGACAAATCGGGCTGGGGTCGTGCCTTGGGATCCTGCGGTACTGAGCCCATATTTGCCGGCACCGTCAGCGAGTTGGCTGACGGGCTCGCTGGGCCCAGCGGGTGGGTGAGGGGGACCACGTCGTGGAGCCGAATCGTGGTCGGGGTGGACGGATCATTCGCGCGGGGCACTCCATGGGTCAGGAAGGGCCGTTGTGCTCTGTTGTGGCCTTCCGTTTAGGCGGAAACTGTCGACGTAGTCGTAGTTGGCCGATCAAGGAGGACCGTGCATGAGCATCTGCCGAGAGTGTGGCGCCCACGAAGAGGTTCACGAGGGCGTGTGCCACCGCTGCCAAGTCATGGGCAACCCCAACGAGGTCGAGGAGGAGCGTCTGGAAAACACGCCGGACGCGCCGTCCCTCGAACCCGACCATGACCGTTCCCACCACGGACGCCACCAAGGCGCCTGAGGCTGGACTTCCGCCTCTAACCGGTGGGCTCAGGGTGTCAAGAACCTTGTCGCTTGAATTTCGTTCCGATCATCGCTGCTGGACGCGAAGGCCCTCCGGGAGACCCTCAATGCGAACGGTGCCGTGCTCGGCGATGATGGACACTTGGTTTCCGGCCAGCCGAACGCCGTCGAGACGGAGTCGTTCGATGCCCTCGACGTGAGCGTGGCGCACCTGCACCACGCCATCCTGAACTCGTGGTTCCAAGCCGAGCATCGAGCGTACCAGGAGCAGCGGAGCCGCCGACGCCCACGCCTGCGGCGAACAGGACGCGGGATAGCGGACCGGTCGGTCGAACTCTTTGCGGTCGAAACCTCCGAAGAGCTCGGGGAGGCGGCCGTTGTGCCATCGCGAGGCGTCGAGCAGGCCGCGAGCCAGCACCGAGGCGGCCGAGTCGCAGCCGTAGCGGAACAGCCCGGCGACGGCGATGGCGGTGTCATGGGGCCACACCGACCCGCAGTGATAGGACAACGGGTTGAATCCCGGTGTCGAAGATGCCAGCGTGCGCAGCCCGTACCCGCTGGAAAGTTGCGGCGAAGCGAGTCGGGCGGCGATCGCCTCGGCCCGCTCGTTGTCCACGACTCCCGTCCACAGGCAGTGCCCGATGTTGGAGGCCAGGGCGTCAACGGGTTGCTTATCCGCATCAAGCGCCATGGCGTACCAACCCAGCTCCTCCACCCAAAAGTCGCGGTTGAACCGCTGCTTGAGCGCTGCTGCTCGGGCTTGCCAGTGCCTGACGGCGTCGGGATTCTCGAACAGCTCGGCCAACTCTGCGCGGGCGACGTAGGCGGCGTAGACATAACCCTGGACCTCGGCCAGGGCGAGAGGAGCGGTGGCGATGTCGCCGTTTCGGTAGCGGATGGCGTCCCAACTGTCCTTCCATCCTTGGTTGCGCAGCCCCGTCTCGGTGGCGGCCAGGTATTCGATGTACCCGTCGCCGTCGCGATCGCCGAATTGGTCGATCCAGGCCAGAGCGCGATCGACGTGGGGCAGGAACTGCGCAACCCGCTCTCTGGCCACACCCCACCGGGCCAGCTCGCCGACCAGCATGACGAATAGAGGCGTGGCGTCCACGGTGCCGTAGTACGCGTTTCGGCCTCCGAGCATCCGGGAGGTCTGCTGGTCATAGCGAACCTCGTGCACGATTCGGCCGGGCTCCTCCTCGGTCAGCGGGTTGACGCTGTCGCCCTGCAGGTCCGCTAGCGCCTGTAACACGCCGACGGCCAATTCCTGTTGGGTCAACAGCGCCATCCAAGCGGTGAGGAGCGAGTCGCGGCCGAACAGCGTCATGTACCACGGCGCTCCGGCGGCGACGACGACCCGGTCGGCGTGGTCGGGGTCGAAGACGCGCAACGCCCCGAGGTCCTCCTGGGCCCGTGCCACAGCGGTCTCGAGCGTCGGGTCGTTGCTGCTGAAGGCGGGTAGGGAGGACCGCCATGAGGCCAGCCGGGTTGCGTGCACTGCCCGTTCGATAGGCACGCCGCAGGGGTGGGCCAGTTCGATCACCCGGGCGCCGGTCTGTACGGCCAGCTCGACGCAGGCGGTCCACCTGCCGCCTGGGTCGATCTCGACTCGCCAGCGCAGCCTGGTCTCATCGGTACCGGGGGGGAGGGCCGCCAGCGTTGCCGGCGCGTAGTGCGTGTCGGATGCGGCCTTCACGGTGACGATCCACGGTCCGCTCGGCATCTGCTGGATAAAGCTAAGGCCCGGACCGCGGCCCGAGCTCGATCGACCTTGTTGCACCGCCCGGCCCGCTTTCACGTCGAACACCGACGCGAAGTCGACGCCGACGGCGATCTCGAGGTCGAGGGCCGCTGCGGTGGTGGCGTAGTTGCGCAATTCGATCGATTCGGACATGCCATTGCCCACCGACCGGGTGCGCAGCACGACTATGGGCGCGTCGATCGGCCCGTCTGCTGGTCGCAGTCGGCTGATAAACGTGGCACTGAAGGGGCCGAGATACTCCACGGAGAGCGCCTCGACGGCGTGCTTGGCGACGCGTAGGACGAACTGTGACAGCATCCGCGTGTCGAACAGGTACAGACCATGGACCCCGCCGTTGATGTCGCCGCTGGCGTCGGACACGGCGAACGTGGATCCGTCGACCAAGGTGACCTCGGGACCGCCACCGATTCCTTGAGCGCCCACGTCAGCATTCCAGCCGGCCATCAGCGGACACCGTCGCTGGCCCGCGGCGGGGGCCATACCGCAGAGATCATGTCCTTACCGCCCACACGTAGCCGAGGTCGTAGCGCCATCGGACCTCGCAGCCCAGGCACATGAACAGAACTACCCCGCCGTCCTGTTCTTCGACGAGGAAGTCGGTGCTCGAACAGCCGGGGCAGGTGGCAAGGGGACCCAGGCCCTGCACGAGGCCGCGGGAGCGCCCGGCGGAATGGGTATTGAGTAGATCTTCGTTTGCCATTGCTGCCTCCGTTGAGCCTGGTCCTGGGACATGAACACCTCTCACCCGGCGTCGCGCCGCGGCACGACCCCACGGCTCGGCTGGGGCCCACCCGTGGGCAACGGCACGATGAACCGCCAGGTCTTACCCTTGGCCTTAGCCGCCAAGGCGTGGGGGTATATTTTCACGTACACGGCCGCCAATCGATCGGCCG
>JANPEN010000214.1:0-5426 GCA_031422955.1 Acidimicrobiia bacterium | reverse complement strand
CGGGAGCGTCGATGGTCAAAACCAGGTAACCCAGTCGGACCAGCCGGGACAAGGTTTGGGCGTAGAGAATGCCTTCTCCCCCGAAGCCGTGGATGACCACCAGCGGCACCCCGGCGCCGCACACCGCCACCCCCACCGTGCCACCCGAGGGCAGCACCAACTCGTAGCGGGCCAGGCGGGGCGGCGCTATCTCCGGCCCGGCCGGTTCATGCTCCAGCAGTGCGAACCCCGGCCCGTTGGGGACGTTTGGGGCGGTACCCTCGCCTTCGATCGGGTCGAGTTCCGGCTGGTCCGGGGGGACCGGTGCTGGCTGGGGAACCTCGATCCGGGCCTTAGGAATCCGTCCTGCTGGGCCAGGCGGTCCCGTCATCGAGCCACGGCTCAAGCACCCAGGCCGAGCACCCGCCTGGCCTCGACCACATCGTTGTGCATCTGGCTCACCAGGGCGTCGACGGAGTCGAACTTCGCCTCCCCCCGCAGGCGATGGGTGAAGCTGATCCGGGCCTGCTCGCCGTAGAGGTCGTCGTCGAAGTCGAGCAGGAAAGCCTCGACCAGGGCGTGTTCGGCTTCCTGGTAAAAGGTGGGGCGCCGCCCTACGTTGATGGCGGTGGCATGACGGGAACCGTTGGGGCGGGTGAACCAACCGGCGTAGATCCCGTCACCCGGCAACAGGATGTCCTTGCCCACGGCCACGTTGGCGGTGGGAAAGCCCAGGGTGCGGCCCCGTTGGTCCCCGCCCACCACCGTTCCCCTAAGCTCATGGTGGCGGCCCAACATAAGGGCGGCTCCGGCCATATCCCCTTCGGCGACCGCCCGGCGCACCGCAGTGGAGGAGATGATCCCCGGCACCCCCGCCAGCAGGGTGAGGCCAACCGTGTCGAAGTTGGCGGGACCGCCCAGCTTCTCCAGCAACGACACGTTGCCTGTTCTTGCGTGGCCGAAATGAAAGTCCTCGCCCACCACCACACACACTGCGTGCAAGCAGCCCACCAGCACCTCGGCCACGAAATCCTCGGCCGTCTCACGGGATCGTTCCTCGTCGAAGTGCACGACGTAGGCGACGTCGACACCGAGGCTGTCGAGCAACTCCAGTTTCTGGTCCAAGGTGGTCAACAACTTGGGGGCTGACTGGGGACGCACTATGGCGGCGGGATGGCGGTCAAAGGTGACCACGGCCAGCCCGGCGTCTCTTGTGTCGGCCTCTTGGCGGGTGCGTTCAATGACCATACGGTGGCCCCGATGGACCCCGTCGTAACCGCCGATGGTCACGGCAAAACGTCGATCGCCGGCGCGCTCGCCTCGCTGATCTTCGATCACCTTCACCGGTTCACCTCATCGCAGCTCGAGGGGCCCGCCACTGCAACGGCCCCACCCCAGATGGACTGGTGACGCTACTCGCCCGTCGAAGCAGCGCCGACCACCGCCACCACCACCAGCGGCACCAGGGTGTCGCCCAGCCAGGTCACCGCGGCGACCAGGTCCCCGTCGGGCCCGTAGGCGCCGGCCACGGACCCCGCGGCCGGCGGCTGCGTTGGCGTCGCACGGGAACCCCCTCCGGGAGCGGTGACCTGAACCCGGCGGCCCTGGATGAGGTCGCCACGGCCCCCAGCATCGACGGAAACGCGGGGGTAGGCCCGTAACACCTCGGCCATGCCCAGCAGTTCCAAGCCGGTCAAGGGCTTGGCTTCGGCCAGCGAAAAGCCTCCCGCGGCGGTGCGGCGCAGGTTGGCCAGATGGGCCCCACCCCCCAAGGCGGTACCGATGTCCGCCGCCAGGGAGCGGATGTAGGTACCCGACCCGCAGTCCACCGAAAGACGAAAAATGTGGGCTTGGGCAGTCGAATCGACGTCGATTCGACTAATGGTCACCCGCCGGGGGGCCCGCTCGATCTCGATGCCTTCCCTGGCCAGCTCGTGCAGCCGGCGCCCATCGACCTTGAGGGCGGACACCATGGGTGGCACCTGGTCGATCTCGCCCACGAACGCAGCGGCCGCCGCTCGGACCGCCGCAAGGGTGACCCCATCCATGGCGAAGGTCCCGGTGACCTCCCCAGCGGCGTCGAGGGTGGAGGTGGTGGTGCCTAACACCATCTCACCGACATAGGACTTTGGCAGCTCGGTCAGGAACCGCAGCAGCCGGGTGGCCCGGCCCACGCCCAACAGCAGCACCCCGGTGGCGTCAGGGTCAAGGGTCCCCGAATGGCCGACCTTGCGGGTGCCCAACAGGCCCCTGGCCTTGGCCACCACGTCGTGAGAGGTCCAACCGGCGGGTTTGTCCACGACACAGACCCCGTCAATAGGAGGTGGCGGCCGTCGGGCCATGATCTTCCTCGGGATGATCGGGCGGCTCAGCCACCTCGACGTAGTCGCTGTTCGCTGCCGTGTCGACGTCAGAATCGGGCTCAGGCTCGGGCTCGGGCTCGTCGGGAGGCAGCGGCCCGATTTCCTTAAGGATCTGCTCCACCCGCCAGCCCTCGCGAATCCCCTGATCGGGTTGAAAGGCGAGCTCAGGGGTGCGGCGCATGGTGGCTTGGCGGCCGATGGCAGCCTGCAGGCGGACCCGGCGTTCGGCCAGCGCCTCGAGCACCTCGGGATCTGCCTCCAGCCCGCCCAGCGAGGAGAAGAACACCATGGCGTTGGTCAACTCGGAGTTGACCGTCACCCCCGTGATGCTGACCCATTCCAGTCGAGGATCCTCGATGCGTTTGAGCTCCTCGCCCAAGATTTCGCGCAGCAGCTCATTGACCCTGGCTGTGCGGGGGTACTCGCGGGAGCTGCCACCGTGGCCTCTTCGACGCCTGTTCATACGCTTTCACCCTGCCCTGCTCACCGTGGCCAACCACAACGACTTGTTCTCAGCTCTGCTCGAGCCAACTCCGTTCGCTGCCCGCCACCTCAATAGTTGGGAAGGACCACACGAAACGCTCGATGTCGTCCATGACGTCGACGCAATGGTGGGCCTGGCCGGCGACCACGGCAAAGCCGAGGTCCGCCCGTTGCCATTTGTCGGCGTGATCGACCTCAGCGGCACTGACTCGAAACCGGTGACGAGCACCATCAAGGATCGGCTTGATCGCCTGCCGCCGGTCCTTGAGGGACCGACAGGCAGGCAGATGCAGCTCAACTCGTAGGGCGAGGACGAACAACGTGGAACCCGTCAGGTGCGGGGGATCTCCCGATCCTCATAGGTCTCGATGGTGTCGCCCTGCTTGAGGTCCTGGAAGTCCGAGAGACCGATACCGCATTCGTAGCCGGCATTGACCTCGCGGGCGTCGTCCTTGAACCGCTTCAGGGAGGCCACCGTGCCTTTCCAGATGATCGTCCCTTCGCGTAGGAACCGCACCTTGGAGTTTCGGGTGATGGTTCCGGACAGCACGTAACAACCGGCGATGGAACCAATCCGGGGTACCCGGAAGATCTCCCGCACCTCGGCATCACCGGTGACCACTTCTTCGAACTCGGGGGCGAGCAAGCCCAGCATGGCGTTTTCCATGTCCTCGAGCACGTTGTAGATGATCTCGTAGGTACGGATCTCCACGTCTTCGGCATGGGCCATATCTCGGACCTTGCGATCCGGGCGCACGTTGAAACCAATCAGGGTGGCATTGGAGGCTGCCGCCAACTGAATATCACTCTTCGTGATACCGCCGACGCCGCGCAACACGAAGTTCAGCTTGACGTCGTCGCGCTCGAGCTTCTTGAGCGACTCGGTGAGGGCTTCCAACGAACCGCCCACGTCGGCCTTGAGGATGAGGTTGAGGGTGGCCGTCTCTCCCGCTTGGATCTGACGGAACACGTCTTCCAGACGAGCCCCACCTGCTGCGATGTGTGGGGCGCTCCCCAGCGAGGCCTGGCGCTGCCAGTGCTCACGGGTCTGAGCCACTTCACGGGCGATCTTCTCGGTGGGAGCGACGATGAAGTCATTGCCCGCCTCGGCCACCTCGGACAGACCCAGGATCTGCACCGGCGTGGAGGGCCCGACCGATTTGACCTGCTCGCCCTTGTCGTTGAGCAGGGCTCGGACCTTGCCCCAGGCCGCTCCGGCGACCACGGGGTCCCCGACCTTGAGCGTGCCCCGCTGGACCAGCACGGTGGCCACCGGGCCTCTGCCGATGTCGAGGTTGGACTCCAACACCACGCCGGCGGCCCGGCCATCCGGGGTGGCCCGGAGATCTTCGATCTCGGACACCACCAGGAGGTTGGCCAAAAGATCATCGACCCCCAGGTTCTGCAGGGCTGACACCTCGACCATGACGGTGTCCCCACCCCAGGCTTCTGGGATCAAACCCCGCTCCGAGAGCTGTTGCATGACCCGGGTTGGGTCCGCTTCGGCCCGGTCGATCTTGTTGACGGCGACCACGATGGGCACCTCGGCCGCCCGGGCGTGGGCGATGGCTTCCAAGGTCTGGGGCATAACCCCGTCGTCGGCTGCTACCACCAGCACCACGATGTCGGTTGCTTCAGCCCCTCTGGCCCGCATGGCGGTGAAGGCCTCGTGGCCAGGGGTGTCGATGAAGGTAATGGGTTGGCCGTCCATGACGACCTGGTAGGCCCCTATGTGCTGGGTGATCCCACCGGCCTCGCCCGCCACTACGTTGGTCTTGCGGATCTGGTCCAACAGCTTGGTCTTGCCGTGATCGACGTGACCCATGACGGTGATGACTGGTGGCCGCAGAGGCAACGCTTCGTACGCCTCGTCGTCGTCGTCGATGAGGTCCAAGCCCAAGCGCCCGCGCAGAGCTACCTCTTGCTCTTCGCCCGGGTCCACCAGCTTGATCTCCGCACCCAATTCGGCTGCGAACAACTCCAACATATCGTCGGAGAGAGACTGGGTGGCCATGACCATTTCGCCCTGTTGGAGCAGGAAACGAACCACGTCGGCCGCGGTGCGGTTGAACTTCGGGCCGAGTTGTTGAGGAGTTGAGCCCCGCTCGATGACGATCTCGCCCTCAGGAATGGGGGCATTGACGGGCGTGTAGGTGGGCAGGTCGAGCGGCTGGAGCTCTTCCATGTTCCGACGACGACGGCTCTTACGGCGCTGCTGGGGACCGCGGCGGCCACCAGGTCCACCACCGGGACCACCACGACCGGGACCACCACCGGGGCCACCGCCGGGACCACCACGACCGCCACCGGGGGGAGGCGGACCGCCGCTGGGACGACCGGCGAAACCGCCGCCACCGCCACCACCGGGACCACCACTGGGGCGACCGGCGAAACCGCCACCGCCACCGCCACCGCCGGGACGCGGACCGCTTGGGCTACCGCCGGGCCCACCAGGACCAGGTCGCCGAGGAGCGCCGGGAGGCGGAGGAATGGGCCGTCCGGTGCGCGAAAGGGGCGGACCCCCGGGAGGCGGCGGAATGGCTCGACCGGTTGGCGACATGGGCGGGCCGCCGACGCGGCGCGCCGGCGCGCCGGGACCTG
>JANPEN010000213.1:0-4732 GCA_031422955.1 Acidimicrobiia bacterium | reverse complement strand
CGAACCCACGACATCGGTGAACATAAAAGTCACCGTCCCCAACGGGCGAACCACGCACCGGAGACTACGCCCCAACCCAGCAGTGCACACCGACGTCGCCTCCCGAGCGCCGTTCCCGGACGCCAACCGCGCTGCAGTTCGCCGGAACTCGGGCGGTTCAGCTGATTCAAAGTCGCGCCTTTATTGGGGCACCGCAGGGCCTGTCGCAAGCTGGGCTTGCTGGTTGTGGGATCGTCGCTGGCTGTCAGTGGCCTTGGAAGACGGGGACTCGCTTCTCCATGTAGGCGAGAGGGCCTTCTCTGGCGTCTGCGGTGGCCCGGATCTCTATGGCGCGTGCGGCCTCGTAGGTGAGCGCGTCGCTTTCGGTCATCCCAGCCGTTGCTGCCATGACTTCCATGGTGGCCTGCACGGCCAGCGGCGCGTTGGACGCTATGGACCTTGCGATCGCCTGCGCCTTGGCCAACACATCCGCCGCTGGGACGACGTAGTTAACGAAGCCCACTTCCCAGGCCCGCTCGGCGGTGATCGGTTCCCCGGTGACGAGGACCTCGGTCGCCAGCGCCGGCGGCAGCGCCCGGCCCAGCAAGGCCGTGCCACCTCCTTCGGTTAACAGCCCGAGCTTCACCTCGTTGTAGGCCATCCGCGCTCCAGCGGCCATCACCCGGATGTCGCCGGCCAAGACCAGCCCCATCCCGCCACCGATCGCGTGCCCGTTCGCGGCGACGACCAGCGGCTTGCCCAACCGCACTCCGGCCAGCACCGACCGGCCCAACAGCGACGGGTCAGCCACCATGGCCTCGTCCCACTCGTCCACCGGCTCACGGGCGCCGGTCTGCAGGGGCGCCAAGGACCGCAAATCGGCTCCCGCGCAGAACGTCGAGCCGGCCGCGCCCGTCAGCACCACCGCCCACACCTGTGGATCATCGGCCAGCTCGCCCCACAACCGAGCCAGCCGAACCACCATCTCGGGGTTCATCGCGTTCTTCAGCTCCGGGCGGTTCAACGTCACCGTCACCACCCGACCCTCACCCTGGATCTCGACCACGCTCACAGCTATCTCTCCTTCACGTGACTCTCGGTTCGTGTTCATATCGGCCAGATCGAGCCCGCTGCACCCGAACCGTTACACCAGGTCTACGGCTACGGGCTGCTCGGCCTACTGATCGGCCCCGCGGACCTTCAGTCGGATGAGCGTAGAACACGACGAAGGCCCCGGCGAGCAGCCGTGCGGCGAGGATCCAGTCCTGTTTCGTGCTGGCCCCTTCGAAGGCCGCTACGATGTCGTCCTTGTCGGACCCAACGCGGTGCGTGCTGCGGTTGCGGGGGTTGCGGGGCTGTCTCGGCTCGCGGCAGTCGAGGTGGTCGACTCGTTGGTGGCCAAGTCCCTGTTGGTTCACGAAGAATCCGCTGGGCGATCGCGGTTCCGGTTGTTTGAGACCACTGCCGCGTATGCAGGACAGCGTCTCGGCGACGCGCGGGTGAAGGCAACGAGGTCCGCGATCGGCATTTGGATCATTACGTCGCGCTTGCCGCACGCCATCCTGTCGCCATGTTCGCCGATCTCGCGGAGTCGCTTCGAGAGTGCGTTGGCGTTGACGGCGACGGCCCCCGGCCAGCAGCTGGAAGCGGTCCTCGATCCCAGCCAGTAACTCGAGCGGTGTCATCACCGCGCTGCGAGCAGCCGCCAACTCAATCGCCAACGGCATCCCATCGAGGTGGCGGCACAGCTGAGCAACCACCACACGGTTCTCGGCGGACAACACAAAGGACGAGTTGACCGCGCCAGCCCGACGAGCGAACACTCCACCGCCGGGCCCTCGTCATCGGTTGGCAACGGTGCAAGCCGCAACGCCCGCTCGCCATCGATATCGAGACGCTCCCGGCTCGTCACTAACATCACCGAGACACCGGACCGGGCCACGGACCGCTCAGCCAGCCCGGCGAACGCATCGATCAGATGCTCGCCAGTTGTTAACAATCAACAACAGGTCCTTGTCCGCGACAAAGTCAAGGATCTGCTCCGTCACGTCACCCGACACGAGACTCAACGACAAGCCCCCAGCCACGGACTGCGCCACCAGCTTCTGATCGGAAAGCGGGGTCAGATCCACGAACCACACCCCGTCAGGCCGATGCGGCAACTCCAGCTCGCCGACCGCCACCGCAAGGCGGGTCTTGCCCGTCCCCCCGCCCGCGGTCAACGTCACCACCCGCGACGAACCCAACGCCTCCCGAGCTCGTCGAGTTGCTCTCCGCTCACAACTTCTCCATCGGCTACGGGCCCTCCGCCCGCGCGGTCGCGCTGATCGATCGGATCGATCGCTCCTCCAATCCGAGCGATTCAGCGACACCGAGCGAGGTCGGTTGCATCTGCTCGCAGCGCTGGCAGCCATCGCCGCCCGACAACCGGACCGCATGACCGCCGACGCTGCGGCAGCGATAGCGCTGCTGCGTGACGCCGATGCAACGGTGGATCTAGCCATGGCGTACACCGTCGAGGCGTTGCCGATGTCGGTTCGCGTCCGGCCCGAAGCGCTCGCCCACCTGCAAGAAGCCGCCGCGCTCGCCGAGAGCAACGGCGCAACGGCCGTGGCGAACTTCGCGTTGGCCTACCGAGTCAGCAAGATGGTGATCGGACATGCCAACGGGCGGGCCGCCGACGAACTCGTCGCACTCGGCGAACGGCTGCGGAACCGATCCTACGATGCCGCGCAATGCGTGTATCTCCAGACGAAGATCGTGGAACGATTCATCGACCACCCCTCCGAAGCCAGTGAAGCATGCCGGCTCACGACCGAAACGCATGAGAAACTCGGCGTGCCCTTCACCGAGGCGTGGCAGCTCTACAGCGCCGCAGTTGCGGCGAACCTCGGAGATGCAAGCCTGGCTGCAACGAGGATCAGATCTCTCCAGGCGGAGTTCCATCGTAATGGCGTCGATGGCCACGACGAACTACTGCTCATCTTCGCCGTGTTGGCGTGGCGGGTTGGGGATCTCCCCCGAGCCCGGCGCTACCACAGCGCTCACCTTCAAGCGGCCGGCAAGGCCTTTGCGTTGAGCATGGTCACGATCAGCCGCGGCCTTCGCGCCATCCTCGGCGCGGAAACGCCCGACCCGAGACACCCTTCTGCGCCCGCGCACCTCGCGGACGAACCGTATGCATGGTTGGATACCCTCGCCGCACCGAACGACGCCCCCGCCTGATCGGACCCGAAACCGGGTCGCCAGCGGGATGGCCCAAAGTGACACCCCGGCCAACACCGCCTCGAGTCCGGCGACGAGCGCGCAGGCGACGCCGACATCTGGATCGCCGACGCGTTCCCAGCGTTCTCGCCCGACGGCCAGCGGCTCGTGTTTGTCAGCGACCGCAGCGGTCATCAGCAACTCTGGGTGCTCGACGCCGCTGGCGGCGAGCCCGCACCGCTGGCCGTGCCTTATGAGGAGCAGGTCATCTTCCCTGCCTGGTCGACGACGGGGAGCTCGATCGCGTACGTGATGCAACCGGGCCCGCAATTTCCCGAGCTTTGGATCACCGAGATCGACGGCGGGAAGGACCACCGCATAGACGACGTCATCTCCCCCGGCCGACCCGCGTGGTCACCCGATGGGATCACCATCGCAGTACCAGACGACGCCGATGGCCACCTCTATGGCGTCGACACCCGAACGTGGGCGAGGTGGCCGCTGACGGTAGGCGATGGCGACGATTTCTACCCGACGTGGTCGCCTGACGGCAGCCAGATCGCCTACACCTCGGTACCAAACCCCACCGGATCTGGGTGACCAGACACTCAGCACGACAGGCACGCGGCCGTCGGGGGCGCAGCCTCCGTATACGTTCAGTGCCCGTTGGATTTGGCTTCGGCCAGGATCTTGTCCGTGAGCTGGCTTGGTACCGGCTCGTAATGGTCGTGTTCGAAATGGAACCGACCCCGGCCGCCAGACAACGAGCGCAGGTCGATGGCGTAACGCATCAGCTCCGACGTGGGCACCAGGGCGTGGATGATCTGCTCGCCGTCCTCGCCCGCTTCGGTGCCCTGCACCCGACCTCGGCGGCTGTTGAGGTCGCCCAGCGTGTCGCCTTGCACGGAGGAGGGCACGGTGATCTCGACCCGGCTCACCGGTTCCAGAATGACGGGGTGGGCGTGGGCGCAGGCCTCCCGGAAACCGACCCGGCCGGCGATGCGAAAGCTCATCTCGTCGGAGTCGACCGGGTGAAACTTGCCGTCGTAGCAGGTGACCTGCACGTCCACGACGGGAAAGCCTAAGGCGCCGCCCTCCGACATGGTCTCCATCACCCCCTTTTCCACCGCAGGGATGAACTGGCGGGGGATGGAACCGCCCACGATGGCGTCCACGAAGGCGAACCCTTCGCCTCTGGGCTTTGGCTCGACCTTCAGGTAGCAGACACCGAACTGGCCCCGACCGCCGGATTGCTTCTTGTGACGGCCCTCGGCGTCCGCGGAGGCGGTAATGGTCTCCCGGTAGGCGATGCGCACCTCCTCGGTGTCCACCCCGACCCCGAACTTGCGCTGCAGCCGTTCGATGGCGGTGCGCAAATGGGCTTCGCCGACCCCCCACAGGATGGTCTGGTGGGTCTCGTCGTGGCGTTCGAGGCGCAGCGAGGGGTCCTCGTCAAAACGGCGGCGGGGGGCTATGCCAAATTTGTCGACTTGGTAAACTGTCTTGGCCTTCCCGGGGGCGGGCTGGGTGGGGGTGGGTAGCGGCACGG
>JANPEN010000212.1:0-2635 GCA_031422955.1 Acidimicrobiia bacterium | reverse complement strand
GGCCGACTTCAGCGTCGAGGCGACCATCGTTGGCGTGCATCGGGGGCTGCTCGACGTCAGCGTCAACGGCGATGCTCCACTGGCGCTGTACTCGCTGGCCTTCGGGCAGCGCTACGGCGATCGGGTGTCGGGGCTTCTCCAGGACGCCGCCCGCCCGGCGGTGATCGCCAAGGTAGCTCCGGGCACCGACACCGGAACGATCATCGACGAGTTGACCCAGTCCTTCCCCGCCAGCGGCTTCGTGGGGGGTGACGAGCTGTCCTCGGAGGCCATCCGCGCCCTGTCGACGGAGACCAACGCCTACTGGGCACTCACCGCCGCCACCGCGTTCGCCACCATCCTGATGATCGGTCAGATCCTGGTCCGCTCGGCGAAGCGCCACGAGGCGGATGCGGCGTCCCGTCGGGCCCTCGGTAGCACGACCCTCGAGCGCGGCCTCCTGCTCAACACACCACTCGGGCTGGTAGCACTGGCCGCCGTTGCGGTCGCCGCCGCGGCCGCCTATCCCGCCTCCGTCCTCGTACCCTCCGGTATCGGCGCCCGCACCGATCCCGCCCTCGGTGCCTGGATCGATCTACCGATGTTGCTGGTAGCCGCCGTGGGTCTTGGTGCCGCGTTCGTGGTGACCCTGGTGGCGGGATCACGCTTCGCACGACCGGCAGGGGGGATACGCGCCGGTGAGATGTCGCGTTCGTTGTCGAGCTTCGGCCGCAACGCGCCGCGTCTGGTGGGCGTGCGCGCCGCCTTCGGTGGTCCCGACGGATCCGCCCGTCGTTCCGCCCGGTACGCCACCCTGACCACGGGCCTTGCCTTGGCCGGCGTGGTCGCGGTCCCGGTCTGGGCGGCCAGCCTCTCCCATCTTGAACACTCCAGCCGGCTCTACGGCTGGGATTTCGACCTGGCGCTCTACGTGCAGGCATCGACAACGGAAGCCGCCGATCAGCTCAGCGATGAACTGCTCGACGCCACGTTGTTCAGCTCGATGGAACGCCTCGATGTCGCCGTGCTGCCCGTTGATGGCTTCGACGTGGACTTCTGGGCGCTCGAGCCGGTGCTGGCGTCGATCCATCCGACCATCGCTGCGGGTCGAGCCCCGGCGAGGGCCGACGAGGTCGCCCTGGCGCCGACCCTGATGGATCGGATGCACACCGCTATCGGCCAGACCGTCACGTTCGAGGGCACCGCCGGTGCTCGCTCCTTCGTCGTGGTCGGTCGCGCCATCTTTCCTCCCGTCGGTAACGGTTCATTCGGGTTCACCGCGTCGCTGACACGCGACGGTGCCGGAAGCCTGGGTGTACCGCCATACAACACGTTCATCCTGGCCGATCTGGCGCCGGGCACGACGGTGGCCGACGTCGCCGCCGCGGTGGGAGACCGGGCCCTCGTTAACGAGGCGGTGCCGCCGCCTGCCATCGGCTTTCTCCAGGAAGTCGGCTCGGCGGACGACCTGCTCGCCGGGTTCCTGACGCTGCTGGCGGGGTCGACCATCGTGCACACCATCACGACGAGCGCCCGCCGCCGCCGCCACGATGATGCTACGACGCGGGCGCTGGGCATGACGCGGCGCCAGTTGCTGGTGGCCTTCGGCTGGCAGGGTGCACTGACGGCCAGCGCCGCGCTGCTCATCGCCATACCGGTTGGTATTGTGTCGGGACGGGTGGTGTGGTGGTTGGCGGTGCGCCGTATCCCGGTGCTCGAGGCCTTCCGGATCCCGGCGCTCACCACCGGTGCCATCGTGCTGGGGACGCTGGCCGGAGCGCTGCTCACCGGCGTGGTGGTCGCCACCCTGGCCATGGGATCCAGCGTGGCTCGGGCCCTGAGGTCGGAGTAGGGATGATCCGTCGGGTTCCTCTGTTCCTGCCGGCCCTCGCCGCCATCATCGCCACGGTCATTCGGCCCGGCTCCGAACTCGCCTGGCGCGACGTGGTCCGGCTGGTCGTGGTGGTGGCGTGGTTGGCGGCGGCCGCCATGTTGGTGCGCTGGCGCTTCGCGGCGGGGGTCATTGCCCTGGTGGGTTGCACCGCCGGGGCCGTTGCCATCGCGGCCGATGTGGTGGCCCGTGACCCGGGCGTGGCGGCCGGCGCCGCCGATATTGCCCACCTCCTGGCCGGTGTCGGGCTCGGTACGGTGATCGCCGCCACCTTCCATTTCCTCCTGGCCATGCCAGACGGTATGGTACGGGGTCGAGTCATGGGATGGTTCGCCGCGGCGGGCTACGCCGTGGGGGTGGGCGTTGGTGCGTTCGCCTTCGCCGGCCGACCCGACGTGCGTTGGGTGCCGCTGATCGTGATTGGCGCCATGGGCGGTGGGTACGGGATGTGGGTGTCCAACGGTCGCTACCGGCGGGCCAGCGCCCTTGATCAACGGGCCATGCAATGGCTCGGACTGTCCATGGTCATGGCCTTCGAGATGGGCACACTGATGGTGGCCCTGCGGGTGATAGCGGATTGGCCGCCCTCGATCCGATCCGTGTTGCTGATCCCGCTCGTGGTCGTGGCCCTGGGGGTGTGCGCCGGTTCGACACGCCGGCTGCTCACCCGGGTCGACCGTGCGCTCGCCTACGCGGTGTCCTGGACCGGCCTCACCTCCATGGTGCTGCTCGTCTACATCGTGGTGGTGATCACCAGAGGCCATG
>JANPEN010000211.1:0-2000 GCA_031422955.1 Acidimicrobiia bacterium | reverse complement strand
CCGAGGCGGTGGTGGTTTCCATCACCGCTCCCGGCCAGCCACAGCGCTACGGCGAGCGGGTGGCGCTGGTTGATCGCCTTTCGGGCCGGGGGCTGCCTTGCTACCGCTCCGGCTCGACCATCCATACCGGAGGGTATGAGGCGCATCGGGTTGTCGTTCCCCATCCCGGGCACAAGGCGCTGTTGCGCCTGGGCCGCCAGGTTGAAGAGCGGGGTTGGGCTCTGGCCGTGCAGGACGAGCAGCAGGAGGGCGTGGCCTTGGTCGAGTTGTGGTTAGCCACCCCCGAGGCTCAGGACCAGGCCGCGCTGGTGGAGATCGATGCCTTGCTGCAGGCTCTCACCGACCGTTGGGCCCACCCGCCGGCCTACCCGGAACTGGCCGCTCGGGCTGGTGGCGACGTCGCCGAGCACGAGCGCCGTACCCGAGCGTATGGTGCCCGTTGGCCCGAGCTCGCCCTTCCCTAACGGCGGGGTTACCGGCGGCTCACGGCACCCCACCATCGACCCGCAACACCGCGCCGGTGGTAAAGCTGGACGCGTCGCTGGCGAAGTACAGGGCGGCGCCCACAATCTCGTGGGGTTGGCCGCCGCGGCCCAGCGCGTAGTTGGCCTTGGCTCGTTGTTCGAACACCTCGAGATCCCAGGCCTTGGAGATGTCGGTCAGGAACGGCCCGGCGGCAATGCAGTTGACTCGTACCTTGGGCCCGTAGGCGTGGGCGTATGCCACCGTTAAGGCGTTGAGACCGGCCTTGGCGGCGGCGTAGGCCGCTTCGATGGGCGTGGGGCGCAGGGAGGCAATGGAGGAGACGTTGATGATGGAGCCGCCGACCCCCTGGGCCATGCGCTCACCGACCAAGGCCATCAGGCGAAACGGACCTTTCAGGTTGACCGCCAGCACCTTGTCGTAGAGGTCCTCACCCACCTCGGCCAAGGACCGATACAGCGGGGACATCCCCGCGTTGTTGACCAACACGTCGATCCGTTCGAACCGTTGGTATGCCGCCTCGGCCAGCTGGTTGCAATCGTCCCAGTGGCCGACATGGGCCGCCACCGCCAATGCTTGGCGCCCAGGGAAGGCAGCCTCTACCTCCGCCGCCAGGGCCTGGCAGGCATCCAGCTTGCGGCTAGCGATGACCACGTCGGCGCCGGCCTCGGCGAAGGCCATAACCATCTCGCGGCCCAGCCCGCGGCTCCCCCCCGTGACCACCGCAACTTTTCCGTCAAGATCAAACCGATTCCCCATCCCAGGATTCCACCACCTCGGCGTCGGTCCGAGAGAATCCAGTGTTTGCTGGCTGTGCTTGTTGCTCGGCTCCCTGTCGGTCGCCGAGTGTCGGCGGCTCGCTGGCGCTCACACGCCGACCTGGCGCACTCTCGGGTGGTGCAAGCACCGCTCCCCAGCACGGGTGGTTGGGCGCTAGCGCCAACCCTTATCCAGCACGCGGCACCGAGCCGGGCCGTTCTTCTGTGAACGGACCGGTTTTGTCGGGTCTGACCGGTGTTGTCGGGGTCTGACCAAGTCTCCGGGGTCTGACCGGTCTTGTCGGGTCTAACCGGTTCTCCCCGGTCTGACCCGGTCTTCCCGCGTGCCAGGGCGGGAACCAGGGTGGCGCTGGCGCCGCTTGGCGTGTTGGGGAACCCGGCTTGCTGGAGGGGTGGCGGCGTCAGGTCGGCGTGTGAGCGCTAGCGAGCCGCCGACACTCGGCGACCGACAGGGAGCCGAGCAACAAGCACAGCGGCCGAGTTGGGGGCACATCAGCCGTGCAGCAAGCCCGCGTGCCAGGGTGGGAACCAGGGCGGCGCTGGCGCCGCATGGCGTGTTGGGGAACCCGGCTTGCTGGAGGGGTGGTGGCGTCAGGTCGGCGTGTGAGCGCTAGCGAGCCGTCGACACTCGGCGACCGACAGGGAGCCGAGCAGCAAACACAGCAGCCGAGCAAACAAACACTACCCCCGTAGCATGACCGGGTGATTGCATGCTGGTGGTTTCCCCCTGGTGAGGAC
>JANPEN010000210.1:0-6041 GCA_031422955.1 Acidimicrobiia bacterium | reverse complement strand
AGTGTTTCACCGTCATGTTTCTTGTGGAACGGAGGGCCCGAACAGCGGTCGCTTGGCGGGCACGCCTACTCGCCGGGGATAGCGCTCTTCGCACAACTCAACGCTGACCATCACCGCGAAACGACGCTCGAGCACCACCTCACCGAGGAGCTCTGAGCGCAGCCCGAGGCGGGCCAATCCCGCCGCAGGCCAGCGCTCCACCTGATCCGGCGGCTCGCTCACCACCAGGCGACCGCCGAGCCGAAGGAATGGCGCCCCACACTCAGCGGTAGCGGCAGGTGAGGCGAAGGACCGAGAAAGCACGACGTCGACACCGTGGCGCAGACCTGGCCGGTGGGCGGCCTCCTCAGCCCTGGCCGTGACCACCTCGGCTCGGTGCTCCCAGCCGAACCGGGTCAAGCAGCGGTCCAGGAACTGGGTTCGACGCTGGTTGGCATCGAGCAGCACCATTTCGATGTCGGGAAGGGCGGCCAGCAGAACCAGCCCGGGAACACCACCGCCAGAGCCCAAATCCAAGGCTCTGGCGGAAGTGGTGGGTAACAAACAGGCAAAGTCCAGCGCGTGGGCGATATGGGCCTCAACGGGACCAGGACCGAGGAATCCCAGACCTCGACTCTCTTCGAGCGTGGCCCGTAGCGCCACCTCGACTTCAGCGCCGAGGGTGGGACGGGCCAAACTCACGAACCGGGCACGATCACGACCCGGCGACGAGGATCCTCGCCCTCAGACAGGGTAGAGACCCCCTCCAGGTTGCCCACCGTGTCGTGTACCACCTTGCGATCGGCGGAGTTCATAGGCTCGAGAGCCTTGACCACCCCCGAGCGCTGCACCTCTTCCGCCACCTTTATCGTGAAGCGCTCGAGTGCTTCACGACGACGCTGGCGATAGCCACCGATATCGACCCGCAGCCGGCTCTCGCCCCGTCCGCCACTACGGCGCTGGGCCACCACCCGGGTGAGCTCCTGAATCGAATCCAGAGCCGCCGCCCGCGGGCCGATCAGAATGCCTAAATCAGCGCCGGTGACCTGAATCTCGTCGTAGTTCTCGTCAACCGTGATAGAGCCCACGGTGGCCGGCAAGCCGAAGGCCGAAACCAACCCGGTCAAGAAGTCAACGGCATGTTCCGTCTGACGTCCGTCATCGGACGGGGCCTCGCTGCGTGGTTCGTCGTCGTTCATAGCGCTCAACGGTTCCTCTCGGGGATCCGGCTCATCTCGAGCCGATGGTGGCTGGGGGACTGCTTGCTGCGAGGAGCGTTCCCGCGCCTCCTCGGAACCGGCGATGGCATCGACGCCGTGGCCTGGGTCCTGGCTGACCACAGGACCCTCGGCTGGTCGGTTTCGACGGGGAGCCACCTGCCCACCGGCGTCGGCTTTAGGTCGGGGTCCGCCTTGCCGGGTGCCACCACCGGCCGCCCGGCGGGTGTCCTCCCCGGCCTCGCGCGTAGAGCCGCCCTCACGCTCACGACCTCGCCGTCGATCACGTCGCTCGGCCTTGGGTCGAGGGTGGGACGGCTTGATACGAGCCCGCACCCGAGCCTCGCCTTTCGTGCGGCGGAAAATGCCGACCCGCGGCTCCTCCAACACCTCGAACTCGGCCTGGGACTCATCCACACCGAGATGGTCCAGCGCCTTCTCCTTGGCCTCAGCCACGGACTTACCGGTTACCTCAACCCACTCCACGTGCTACTTCCTCCGCTTCCGGCGCGGACCGTCGCCGACACCGTCTCCGTTGCTGTCGGGGGCGGCGGGTGCCGGTCCGTTGGGGATACGCCTTCGGGGCTGCTCACTCGAAGGCAGCCCCGACGAACTTGAGCGCCGACCCGGGGCCGAACCCGGAACTCGGCTCTCTGAGGTCTTGTTCTTCGCGGGGGTGACCCGACCCGGTCGCGCCGGCGGCGTGCCGTTGGACTTGGCGCCCCCTGGTTTGCTGGCTGCGCCGTTCTTGCCGCGCTCATCCGCTCCGTTCGAGGCTTTCCCCCCGGCTCCGGCGCCCTTCGAGCCGCCCGCCTTGCCGCCCGCCGACGAGGACCCAGACTTGGCCGGTTTGACCTTCATCTCGATAACCGGTGGAGCAGTGCCCTCGCCACGCTGCTTGCCCAGCCCCAGCGCACCCACGTTGTAGAAGCGGTGGGAGATATAACCCTGGGTCAACAACCGGCACAGGTTGGACGTCACCCAATAGATGCTCAGGGCGGCGGGGAACCACAGGGCAGTGAGGGAGAAAATGGGAATGATCCGCATCATCATCTTCTGCTGCGGCGTCATGGCCTCGGTATTGCGACCGGACACCTGCCGCTGTTGGATATAGGACGTGCTCACCCACAAGGCAATAAGCAGCAAGTAGGGCAAGGCCACGATGAAGCCCCGCTCGCTTAAGGCCTTGAGGGGGCTCTTCTCAAGGTCAAAGCCGAGGAAGAGCATCTCCTTTTGCCGGTCGAGAGATTGGAACAACTCGGTGGTCTCGGCCAAGTGGTCGGGGTTGAAGGTCCCGTCGATCCCCATCCGGGTCATGCCCTTGACCACCTGGAACAGCACCAGGAAGATCGGCATCTGAATCAACAAGGGCAAACAGCTGCCCATCGGGTTGATGTCGTTCTCCCGATAGAACTGCAGCATCTCCTGGTTGAGACGCTGCTTGTCGTCCTTGAACTCCTGTTGGAGACGACGCATCTCGGGCTGGAGCCGTTGCATCGCCATCATCGACTTGGTGCCCTTGAGGGTGAGCGGGGTCACCACCGCCATCACCGCGATGGTCAGCAAAATGATGGCCACTCCATAGGAGTGGCTGAGGTCGAAGAAGAAGGCCAGTACCCAGGCCAACCCCTCGAAGAGGCCGTCGAACATCTAGCGAACCTTCCACTTCGATACAGCGCCCTCGCCCTGAGGCCGCCTCAGCACAAAATTCTTCGGAACGGGATCCTCGCCGTGAGCGGCCCAGGGGTGACAGCGGGAGAGTCGGCGCACGCCGAGCCAGCCGCCACGACCCGCGCCGTGGACTTGGAGGGCTTCCTGCATGTACGTGGAGCACGAAGGCACATAGCGGCAGGGCGAAGGGCGCCAAGCAAAACAGGTCTGGTACCCATCGATAGCGCCGATGAGCAGGCGGGCCGCCCAACCGACTCCGGGCCCGCCGCGAGCCTGCACCCGAGGGTCAGCCACGAGCGCCGGCCCGTTCCACGACACAGTCGACCAGGCCGCGTACCTCGGCGAAAGGCAACCCGGTCACGATGGCATCCGCGCTGAACAGGTAGCTACCGCTCGAGAGCGCGCCAGGATTAGATCGCTCCAGCTCACTCAGGGCCGCCCGTAGACGGCGACGAACCCGGTTGCGGGTCACAGCGTTTCCCACTTTGCGATTGATGGCATAGGCCACCCGTACCGAGTTGATACCGGCCAGGTCCGAGCTGGCCTCAATCGGTACGAAACGGAGCCGCACTGGCCCACAGCGCGCTCGCCGGCCCCGAGCGAAGGTTGCGAACGTCGCCCGGTCCTGGATCCGACCGATCAAGCCGACAGACGGGCGCGACCCTGCCGGCGACGGGACTTGATCACGGCCCGGCCCGCCCGGGTGGCCATACGGTGACGAAAGCCATGCTTTTTAGCCCGTCGCCGGATATTCGGCTGGAAGGTCCTTTTCATCGTCCTGCCTCGTCCTCTCGCGACCTGGATCGGGCTGGTCGAAAAGCGACCATGACCAAACGGGTGAAACCCGACCAGGACTTGCAGCACGCCAGCGGGGCGCGCCAATAACCAGCCGACCAGCCTAGAACCCCGCGGACCAATGGGGCAACCGGGACCGCCCACCCCAGGGCATCGCCTGTGTACAGGCTCATGCCGAGGTGCTAGCTTGCTCGCCGCTTTGGTGCTCAGGTGTTCTTCACCGAGGCACCAGACAACCAATGGATAAGCAATGGTTACGGCGGATTCCGCGACCGGCGCGACAGCCGTTCTTCCACAGCTGTGGAAGTTCCTGTGGAAACAGTTTGAAGCGGAGCAAGCTCTTGCCGAGTTCGAGCCTCTCGAGAGACGAGGCGACGCCATGACCGATGCCAGGGCGTTGTGGGATGCCTGCGCGGCCGCGCTACGTATTGAGGTCTCCGAAGCGGTGTGGCAGACCACCTTCAACCTGGTCACCCCCCTGGACTTCGACGGACGGTTACTGCGGCTCGGTGTACCCAACACGCTGGTCAAAGAACGTTTCGAGGGCCGCTTCCGCTCCCTCGTCATTGATGCCTTAGAGACGGCAGGGTGGCCGGGGATCGAGGTCGTGGTCCAGGTCAACCACGCGGTCGCCCCCGCCCCATTGCCCACCGACGAAGCTCCGGGCGACAACTGGGTCGCCCCCCGCCACGACACCGCCCCCAGCCCACCGACCCCCCGTGGTCCCGAGCGCCAGGTCAGCGACGACGGGGTCAATCCTCGCTACACCTTCGAGGCCTTCGTGACCGGCGCCTCCAACCGATTCGCGCAAGCGGCGGCCCTCTCGGTGGCCGAGCTGCCCGCCCGTTCCTACAACCCGCTCTTCATTTACGGCGACGCTGGGCTGGGCAAAACCCACCTATTGCAAGCGATAGCTCACTATGTGCGCGAAAACTACCGGAACTACCGGGTTCGTTACGTGTCCACCGAAACCTTCCTCAACCAGTACGTGGACTCCATCCGGGCCGGCACCCCCCAGGACTTCAAGCGTCACTATCGCGAGATGGATGTCCTACTGGTCGACGACATCCAGTTCATGGAGGGCAAGGAAGGACTCCAAGAAGAGTTCTTCCACACCTTCAACTACCTCTACGAAGCGAACCGGCAGATCGTGCTGAGCTCTGATCGACCTCCCGATGCCATCTCCACCCTGGAAGATCGGCTGCGCAGCCGTTTCAAGATGGGCCTCATCACCGATATCCAGCCACCCGATCTGGAAACCCGCTTAGCCATCTTGCGCAAGAAAGCCGAACAGGCCTCCACCCCGGTGGGCTCAGAGGTGCTCGAGTTCATCGCCTCCAACATCACCAACAACATCCGCGAGCTCGAAGGCGCTCTCATCAGGGTGGCCGCCTACGCCAGCCTCAACCGCGAGCCGGTGTCCGCCGACATGGCGGCGCGGGTCCTGGCCGACTCCCTGCGGGACAAAGGCCCCCGCCTCATCACCCCTGCGCTCATTCTGGACCTCACCTGCACCCAGTTCGGCTTCCCCTTGGACGAGATCAAGGGGAAGAGCCGGCGACGGCCGCTGGTGGCTGCCCGCCAGGTGGCCATGTATGTGATGCGGGAGCTGACCGACCTCTCCTACCCCGCCATTGCCAGGGAGTTCGGCGGACGTGACCACACCACCGTCATCCACGCGGTGGACAAGATCAGCACCCAGATGCAGGAACGACGCCAAACCTACGATCAGGTCACCGAACTGATCACCGCGCTCAAAAGCGATGGTCACCGATGATCCTCCTGGCGCTTGACTACCACGCCCAGCATCGGACCGACCACCGCGATGTGGTGTCTAACCTTGGGGACAAGCCCGCACCAGGGGTGGGGACCAACAGTGGACGAAGGAGAGTTCGTCCACAGCCCCCGCACCCTCGGGACGGGTCCCTGTGGGCGACGGTGGATAGCCGGCGCGGCCACCTTATGCCCCTGAGCTGCCCTTTTGGGGGTTCATCCACAATCCCCAACCCTTATTACCAGGACTATCCGTATACACATCGATTCCTTCATCTGAATCGGGAAGGGACCACGAGATGAAGTTCCGATGCGAGCGAGACGTCCTGGTTGATGCCTTGGCCACCGCCGGGCGCGCCGTAACCACCCGGGGCGGGGCGCTCCCCGTGCTCTCAGGCGTCCGGGCTGAGTTGGAGGGTGACCGGTTGGTGCTCAGCGGGACCGACCTCGAGCTGTCGATCTCGGTGGAGACCACCGTGGCTGGCTCTGGTGATGGTGTGGCGGTGATTCCCGCCCGGCTCTTTGCTGACATCGTCCGAGCCTTGGAGCCCGGCGCCGTTGAGGTCGAGGTGGCCGAGGACACCGCCCAAGTCAGCGCGGCCCGAT
>JANPEN010000209.1:0-8177 GCA_031422955.1 Acidimicrobiia bacterium | reverse complement strand
TGCCAGATGGATCAACTGGCCGCCGTGGAACATTGGAGCGGACGCAACCCGATGCGGATCGCCTACGGCTGTGGCGTCTGGCACGACGACGGCTTTGACCGCCTCGACGTTCGCCGGGCCGACCGGGGGGCGGCCCCAACCGCGGCGGAGCTCCGCGGCGAGCAGCACCAGCGGCTGGAGCTGGTGCAAAGCCTGGCGGCCGCCTCCCTGCAGCGCCTGAGCACGCTGCCCGACCCGCCCTCGGGCGGCGGACGGGTGCTGCGCCGCCGCCGCCCGCCGGTCCCGCCGCCCGCCGATCCGTCCACCACGGGGCCCGCGCTGGCCCCCTTCCTGGTCCGAACCCAGGCCCCTGGGCCCGGCGGTGACGCCTCCAACTGCTCCAGCGAGGGAGAGGCGGCGGATGGTGAGCAGCACAACCTGTGGGTGCGGCTCAACGACGCTGCCGCGCAGCGTTACGTGACCACACCGCCCACCAACCCGTGGTTCCGCATCGATCCCGCCCACACCGCCATCGCCGGGCTGTACGCGGCGGGGGACTGGACCTCAAGCCTGATCGACGGCGGGTGCGTCGAGGCGACCGTCATCTCGGCCCTGCTGGCGGTGCGAGGTCTGGCTCGCCAGCTCGGTGTGGCCGAGCACGTGCTGCAGGCCAACCTGGCGGTGATCGGCGAAGACACCTGGCTCTACCACGGCGGGCGGGGCGGCCCGCCCCCCACGCCGACCCCTCCGACCGCGCCGGGTCCCGCTGCCCACCAGTCGCCCAACCGGGTCGGGGCGCTGACCGCTGTGCCCGGGCCCTACGCCTCGGATCGGACTGTGCTCTACACCTGGCTGGCCAAGGTGGACCCCCAACGGGCGGCGGCGGTGGCCCGACGTTGTTTCGCCGACATGACCGGAGGGGAGGTGCAGGTCGAACCGATTGGTTCACTGGCCATGCTCACCGCCGGTGACATCGCGGCGGTGTCCTCGGAGGCACCCGCCTACCGCGGACTCGGCCGGTTGAGCGAGAAGCAGGTGGTGGTGTGGCTCCCTTGCCATGTGCGCTGGGGTTCAGGTTCCCAGGCCATTGCCGCCCCCGCCGGTGGGGCGAACCCCCCTCCGTCCTTCGCCCTCTTCGTGCCCTACGTGTGGGTCGACAATCCGATGTCCTTGACCACCGGGCGCGAGGGCCTGGGCTGGCCCAAGGCCATGGCCCGCTTCGAGCCGGCCATCGGCTTGAGCCTGCCCTTGTCGCTGTCGGTTTACGGACTGGCCAACTTCGCCCCCGATTCAGTGGTTGGCTCGGACCTGGACCTGCTGCGTATCAGCCCCGCCGCGGAGGACGGCCTGCACGCCGACCTGGAGCACGCCCTGGCCGGGGCCGGGGTCGCCCTCCGGCTGACGGCGGCCGCCGCGGAAGCCTTCGGGGCTGACGCGATCGATGCCTTGAGCAGCCTGTTCAGCGCGTTGCGCCACCAACGCTTACCCCAGCTGTTCGCGAAATCCCTGATCGCGGCCACCGACAACGCCAACGACGATTTTCTTCAGGTGGTCACCGCTGAGGCCACCGTGTTGGCCTGGCACGATGTCTCCCTGCTCGGTCCCTGCCAGCTGGTGGTGCACGACGTGGCCAGCCATCCGGTGGCCCGCGATCTGGGTCTGGTGAGCCAGGACCTGCCCTTTGGATTGCGGGTGGAGCTGGACTTCCGTCAGGAATCGGGCGTGGTGCGCTGGAGTTCGTGGGAATCGCCGGGTCAGCGTCGGTCCAGCGCGAACCGTCTCAGACCTCGCGGCAGGCGGCGTGCAACTTGTCCAGATCCATGATCTGGATCTCGCGGTAACGGGTCTCGATCAGGTGTCGGTTGCGGAGCGAGCGCATGGCCCGCGCCACGGACTCTCGGGATGCCCCCACCCAGCCAGCTAGCTCCTCCTGGGAGATGCGCAGCACCACTGGATCCTCGGCGCTGGCCCGCACCCCGTGGCGGAGGGCCAGGTCGGCCAGACAGCGCGCCACCCGGGTGGTGGCGTCGTAGACCACTGTCTCCACCCGCATGCGTTCGGCGTCGGACAGGCGCGAGCGCACGTTGCGCAGCAGGGCCAGACAGGCCTGGGGGCGCTGGTTGAGGAAGTCCAGAAAGTCCACCGCGGAGATGATCCGCGCCCGGGTCTCCTCCAGTGCCTCCACCGTGGCCGCCCGGGTCGGCTGCTTGCCCCCTAAGGCCGCCAACTCACCCAGCACATCGCCCGGTCCTCGGATGGCCAGCAACAGCCGGCTGTTGTCGTTGGCCTCGCGGTACACCTTGACCTGGCCCTCCAGCACCAAAAGGACATGGTTGGAGGGGTCGCCCTCCAGCAACAGGAACGACCCTGCGCTGAAGCGGCGTTCGGCGCCGATGGACAACAGCTCGTCGAGGTCGCGGCGGTCGAGAAAGCCCAGGAAGCTCTCCGGATGAGCGGCGAGAGAGTGGGCTGGCTGGGCCATAACGCCTCGACTATGGCACACGCCACCTCGTTCGTCTGTTCGTATCTGTTTCAGAGAAGTACTCAGATGACGCACTTCAACCGGTCGCATGTGTGAGAAGTCCTGCTCAGCGGCCATGCATGCTGGGCACGACGATCATCTGGCCTGCCGTCCGCCGCCCAGACAACCCCGCCCAGACAGCCGGAAGGAACGCCATGAAGGTCCACCCGCAGGAAGGTGTTTCCCCGGATGGGCTCGCCCCCCTGGTCGGCCGACCCTCCGCCTCGAGCGGGGCCCCGGCCACGATGAACTCGCTTTTGGATGGCCTCGACGGTCTGGTCAGCCAGGCTTGTGCGGGGGTGCCGGGGGCGATGACCGAGCTGATCAAGCGCTTCACGCCCCTGGTTCGGGCGGTGGTCCGTCGAGCGGGTGTGTACGGCGCAGAGGCAGAAGACGTGGAACAGGAAACCTGGTTGCGTCTCACCACCCACCTGCACCAGGTACGCGAGCCGGCGGCGTTGCCCCGGTGGTTGAGCGTGACCGCCGGTCGGCTGTGTTTCAGCCTCTTCGATAAGCGCCGTCGCACCGTGCCGGTAGGCGATTTCAGCGAGGACGTCTGGGTGAACAGTGCGCGATGGAGCGACCCCGCCGAGGACGTGTGCCAGCGCGACGAGATGGGGCGGCTGAACGCCGCCATCGAAGGGTTGAACCCTAGGGACCGAACCCTGGTGCGCATGTTGCTAGCCGCGGCCAGCTATCGCGAGATCAGCGCAGGGATCTCCATGCCGGTGGGCTCCATCGGCCCGACCCGCGAGCGGGTATTGCGCAAACTGGCCAGCTCCCCGCTGCTTCATTCCCCCCAGCCCGGCTCCGCCCTCGCCTCGGCGGCCTGAGCCCCCACCGGGGGTAGCTGGGCGCAGCCCACCGCTGGGCGTTACCGTCTCGGCGTGGCCGACGACTCCTCTGCGCAACCGTCCAACGAGCCAGACGATCAGCTCGGGCAGGGTGGTGGCGATCCTGATGACGTGGGCGACGTGTTACCCGACGAGCTCCAGCCGGCGCTGGTCGAGGGGGTCTACGTCTTCCCCAACAACAGCCGACGGCGGATCCCCGCCGTGCTCTACGGCCTGTTCGCGGTGGGCGCCGCCGGTGTCTATTTCCTGGTCGAGGATTCGCCCGCCGTAAACGGGGGGTGGTTGGGGGGGGCTATTCTTCTCGCCGCCATCGGGGTCTATTCCTGGGTGGCGGGAGCCGACCTGGCCGTGGATGAGCGAGATGCCCTGGTCGCCGCCAACGTGGCCGCCGGTTTCGCCGTCGGCCACGCCTCGGCCCAACTGGGCTGGCGGGGTCCGCTGTGCCGTCCCACCTGGCGAGTGTTGGTCTATTCCACTGAGGATCCCCCGGCTCAGCGGGGGCTGATCTTCGTGGACGGTCTCGACGCCCGCATCATCGAACGCATCGTGGAACCCAACCCGGAGGACTGGACTGAATTGGTCGCCACCCGCAGTTGAGCCGGCCTGAACGTTCAGCTTGGGGTCCGTCGGGCGTGCGCCAGCGCCAGGACCATGTCATCGAGCGACGTCCGCCCGAAGGCGACCGCCTCGCGTAAGAGTTCGTGGGCGTCGCTTGGCCGCCCGGCGATCGTTGCCTTGCGGGCCCAGTCCCTCACCGGCGTTCGGGAAATCCTTTCCGCCATGATGGTGAGCAGCGCGACGAGACGCTCCAAAGCCTCCAGAATCGATCGAGTTGGGCGTTGCTCGGCGTTGTCGGGAGGTTTGGGGCGGTCGAGCAACGGCGCTCGAAGCTCGGGCTCATCGCACGTGAGGGTGGTCCTGATCGCCTCGTCGATGTCGCGCAGGTGGCCCTCGGCGGTCGCCAACAGGCTGGCTACGGACCAGCCCGAGGGACCGGGCACGATGAGCGCGCTCGTGTCCAGTTCCGAGGAGTCCTGGAACAGCTCGCCAAAGCGACGCGCATAGGAGCGCAACGCAACGGTTGCGTCGGCTGGGCTGAGACGGCTCAGTTGCTGGCGCTCCACGCCGCCACCGTACCGCCGTTCGCGTGGCTCGGCGAGTGCGGTGGAGGAGGGGCGTGGCCAACGCCGCCATTCCCGTGGAGTTGGGTATCGCCGTCGGAATGGTCCTTGGACAACCTTCCGAAGCGTCTGAGGTGGTTAGCACCCAGCCGAAATCGATGGAGTGGTCGCTGGCGCCGCTCGGGTCTGTGACCACCTCGGCGATGGCTGTGCCCACCACCGTTGGCACCCCGTCGGAGTCAATGCCTTGGCGGGGCCTTGCGGCCGCCTCGTCCGCTGGCCCACCCGGCGAAGCCATGGCCAGGTCCACCCGTGTTGGGCTCGGGTCATAACCTCGCTCAACCATTGTGGCCACGATCTGATAGCGCTGTCCTGGCCCAAGTCCGCCGAACCGGTACTCGCCGGCGCTGTTGGTCACCGTCCATGCGACCAGCTCATCGGCGGCGTCGCGCAGCTCTACCGGGACGCGCGCTAGGCCGGGCTCGTGTAGATCCTGGAGACCGTCGCAGTCCAGATCCGCCCACACGCGATCGCCGACCTCGGCGGCAGGGTGAGATTGGGTCGGCTGCTCACCGTGCCACACGATGCCGACATCGACTCGGCAGTTGGGTGCCGACGGTGTGGACGTGAACGGCGCGGTGTCCACTCCCCGGGGGCCAGGCAGCATGCTCCGATTGGGTGACGTCAACTCGACGCGTACCAAAGTCGCCGCGGTGAGTTCGAGCGCCCATTCGCCGTTCTCGTCGCTGGCGGCCTCCCCGATCGACGTTCCCTCGGCGTCGAAGGCAGACACGGCCAGGCCTTGGACACCGTCTTCTTCGGGTTGGCGGGCGCCGTTACGGTCCTGATCGGCGTAGACAACTCCCTTTAGTTTCTCACATGGCTTGGGTGGCCAGATCAGCGATGCGTCGAGAACCTTGATGGGAAAGGGAGGCGGCTGTTCGGGCTGTGCTCGGGCTTGCATTTCACCCATCGGGCGGGGGGTGCCGGGCGACGTTGCGATGCTGGCGAGAGCCGCCGTTCCGGTGAAGCCGATGAGTACTAGAACGGGCACGGCAGCGAGTCGCACCCGGCGGGCCCGCTGACCGGAGCTGTCCTCGAACACAGGGTGGGTGCGACCTCGGGGCTGACGTGGCGTTTCCGTTGAGCTGTAACGCTCAGGCATGGATTGATTCTTTGTTCCGAGATTCAGCAACTGCTGGGTGGGCGGCGCCGGTTCGCCGTGGCATGGCAGTTAAGACACCGCCGGTGCGACGGACCTTGTTCCATCGTTCCCGTGAGCCGAGCAGCGCGCTTTGAAGAGCGCGAAATGTTGCGAGCCAGATAACTATCCGATACATCAGCAACTGGAGCGGGACGGCGGCCACGGTGCGATACCGCTCACCGTCGACATGGAGGGCATAACCGTGCATAACCATGTTGATCGCCACAAGCCCCAGCCAGATGGCCAGAGAAGATGAGCGCGAGGCTGGGTCGAACACAAGGCTGTAGATAATCATGAGGTCGATGGCGGGAGCGATGAGGGCCCCACCGTAAAAGAAGAGCAACTGGTACAAGATGGCCCGTCCGAGCCGCCCGTTCACCCCCCGCTCGGTAATAGCCGCCCGGTGTTTGATCAACGCTTGCAGAATGCCATAGGCCCAGCGGCGCCGTTGTTTGTAAAAGCCCCCCATGGTGGTGGGAACCTCGGTCCAGCCTCGGGCGTTGGGGGCGAAGGAGACCGTCCAGCCGGCGCGGACGATTGACATCGTCAGATCGGCGTCCTCGGCCAGGGTTTCGGACAACGGCCCTCCGACGGAGTCCAGCGCAGCACGCCGGAAGGCACCGACCGCCCCGGGGATACAGGTCGCGATACCCAATCGATCGAGCACCCGTCGTTCGAGCGCCGAGGAAGCGGTGTACTCAAGGTGCTGGAACTTGGCGAGAAGGCTTCGCCGGTTGCCGACCTTGGTGTTGCCAGCGACCGCCCCCACCGCAGGATCGTTGAACGGGAGGATGAGTTCGGGAATCGTCTCCGGCTCGAACACCGTGTCCCCGTCGATCATCACGATGAACTCCGTGTCAGCCTCCGCCAAGCCGCGGCGCAGCGCGGCGGCCTTTCCTTGGTTGGACTGGCGGATGAGCCGGACGTTCGACAACTCGAGGCGCTCCACGACGGTGGGTGTGTCATCAGTCGACCCGTCGTCCACGACGATGACGCGAACATCGGGATGGGTGCTGTGGACTATTGAACGAAGGGTCGCCTCGATCCCCATTGCTTCGTTGAATGCCGGAACGATAACGGTTACTGCCTCGGTGATTGTTTCGGCCCGGGGAACCAGCCGGGCACGACGAATCGATCGGCTCGATAGGCCGAGGAGGCACCAGATTCGCGCCAGGGTCAGCCCGATCAACACCACGCTGAGGTACCAAAGAACGTTGGTCCAGGTGCTCACCAGACGAGTTGTCCCCACCAGGATCTGGGCGAGACGAGCATCCCAGGATGAGGCGGGCGGGTGCGCACTGCCAGCCGACGGCGTGAGCGCCGAGACCGTTGCGAAGCGATAGCCAGCCGCTTGCAGCCGGTGGATGACCAACTCGAGCGCTTCGAGGGTTCTGGTGCGGTCACCCCCGCCGTCATGAAAGGTGATGACTGCTCCCGAGCCGATGGCAGGCAGCGCCTGAGCGACGAGGTCGCTGACCGTGCGCTCGGCGTCGAAATCTTGCACTACCCGGTCTGTGAGCACGGTCAAGTACCGGTTCGAACTCGCCCTGCGGGCGGCGTCCAACTCCTGCTTGGGGAGGTAGGCCGTGGTGCCGGAGTAGGGGGGCCGGAACACCCTGGGCTGCTTGCCGGTGGTGGCCAGCACGGCGCGGTCGGTGAGGGTCGTCTGGAGTCGAACCTGCCAGCCCTCGATCTGGCCCAGCCGCGGGTGGGTGAAGCTGTGGTTCCCGATCTCGTGGCCCGCACGGTCGAGACGTCTCACGATGTCGGGGTGGCGCACCACTTGTGAGCCCACCACGAAGAAGGTGCCCGGTACGCCGTAGCGATCCAGCACCTCCTGAACACGGGGTGTCCAGTCCTCACTGGGACCGTCGTCGAAGGTGAGCGCGACGGTCCGAGCGGGCACAGGCGTGGACCGAATGCCGTCCTCGTCGAAGTCAATGAGTGAGGAGTGTCCCGCAGTGGAATCGTTTAGGGCACTGCCTTCAGCCCCGGCGGTGCTGTCCTGATTGAGGACGGTCTTGCCAAGCAGCACGGCCGGTGTCTCGAGCAGGAGGAGGATGACCACGAAGGCGATGACGGCGCTGATGACGGCCAACCGAACCAGGAGGCGGAACGCCCCGGACAGGCCCCGCCTGGCGTGTGGACGAAGACACCGCGCCCGTTTAGGGTCAGGATTCGCGGCGTCGGCCGCGGCCGACGCCGGGTTTGAGCCCCCCACAAGCGGCACGAGTGGTGGTCCGAAGGGAACGGGATTCGTCTCCGGGCCACGGTGCGCAGCGAGACTGGGTGCGTTGTCGCGAAGGTCGATGGTCGCGGTGGTATTGACCGCTGTGGTCGTGTCCGGCGGGGATGCTGTCCGTCGAGCCTTCGGCAGGGAGGAGCTGAATCGCCCTTTCGGTAGCTGCCGGTTGCGTTCTACGAGGAGACTTCTCGGCTCCGGCAAACTCTCTTGGACCACGACCGAGGCGCCGCGCTGGGCGCGTTCATCTGAAGCC
>JANPEN010000208.1:0-1674 GCA_031422955.1 Acidimicrobiia bacterium | reverse complement strand
CCGGCGCCTGAACGCCACCGTTGTCGGAGGGCTGCGGATCGCCGCGCTGGCCCTGGCTCGAAGCGGCGATGCCGAAACCGCCGCGAGCCTGCTGGGCGCGGCGGACGCCACCGGTCACGGCGGGCGCCACATGCAACCAGTCATCGACCGCGCCACCCAGCTGGTGAGCGAGGCCCTCGGAGAAGGAGCCCAAACCTTCGCCGAACAAGGACGCTCCTTGGCCCCGGTCACCGCCGCCACCCGAGCGCTCGAAGCCCTCGACGCCGTACTCGCCCAACGGTCACAGGCGTCGTAGAGTTCGCGGCGGTTCTCGAAGGAAGGGGTCGTGATGGCAGGGGTGCTTGCCGTGCCGGCAGGCGTAGGGCGCTGACGACATGGCTCAGCCCCTCGTCCCTTCGGGCACCGTGACCTTTTTATTCACCGACGTCGAGGGCTCGACGCGGCTATGGGAGGGTCACCGGGCCGCAATGCAGGCGTCTCTGGCGCGCCACGACGAGCTACTGCGCTCCTCCATCGAGGCGCATGGCGGCTACGTGTTTTCCACGGCGGGTGACGCATTCTCCGCCGCGTTCGCCACGTCCGGCGACGCGGTGGCGGCCGCGCTCGCGGCCCAGCGGGCGTTGCAGGGCGAGTCGTGGCCGGCCCCGACCGAGATCCGGGTGCGTATGGGGCTGCACGTGGGCGCCGCCCATGAGCGCGGCGGCGATTACTTCGGATCCGCGGTCAACCGGGCCGCCCGGGTGATGGCTTTGGCTCGCGGCGGTCAGATCGTGGTGTCTGAGGCGGTGCAGCACCTCGTGCGACACGAGTTGCCCGAAGGTGCCCGCCTTGTCGGGTTGGGCCGCCATGCATTACGGGGGATGTCGGAGCCGGAGTCCGTGTTCCAGTTGCGTGCACCTGACCTCGTCGAGGAGTTTGCGCCGTTGGCGGCGTCGAAGACCGTGTCGGGCAACCTGCCTTTGCCGGCTACCAGCTTCGTGGGCCGGGTCGATCAGGTGAAGCGTCTCTCCGCTGAGCTGGCCGGCCGGCGGCTGGTCACGTTGTTCGGCCCGGGCGGGGTCGGCAAGACCCGCTTGGCGATCGAGGCGGCCGCCGCCGCGGTTGACGACTATCCGGATGGGGTCTGGTTCGTGGAGCTGGCGTCAGTGACCGACCCCGCCGCCGTTGCCCACGCGACATGCACCGTGCTCGGGACCCGTCCCCAGGAAGGGATGGACTCCGTTGACGCAGTAGTCGACGCCTTGGTGGGACGGCGCGCCTTGGTGGTGTTGGACAACGCCGAGCATGTGCTGGCAGCCGTGGCCGAGCTGGTCTCGCGCGTCATTGCCCGCGTCGCCACGGCGACGATCATGGCGACGAGCCGGGAGCCGCTCGGCACCGCTGGCGAGCTGGTGTGGACGGTGCCGTCGCTGCACCCGGCTCTCGAGGCAGTGGACCTGTTCTACGAGCGGGCCGCGCTCGCCGACGCAGCCTTCTCGCCCGCTGATGAGGACCGCGGGGTGATCGAGGGTATCTGCGCCCATCTTGACGGCATCCCGTTGGCGATCGAACTCGCCGCGGCCAGGGTCCGCTCGATGACCTTGCCCGATTTGGCCGAGCGGCTCGACGACCGGTTCAGGCTCCTGCGGGGACGTCGGACGGGTGGGGGTCTCGAACGCCACCAGACGCTGCGGG
>JANPEN010000207.1:0-2587 GCA_031422955.1 Acidimicrobiia bacterium | reverse complement strand
GTCGCAGTCGCCTGGACAGCCGTCGAAGTCGTCGCAGTCGCCTGGACAGCCGTCGAAGTCGTCGCAGTCGCCTGGACAGCCGTCGAAGTCGTCAGGGTCGCCTGGACAGCCGTCGGAGTCCTTTCAGTCGCCGCGGTCGCCTTCGCAGGCGTCGTGACGAGAGCCGCGGAGGAGGCTGGGTTCGAGGGGGTGTTCGAAGCCGGCGTCGTGGTGGGCTTGGCCTTGGCCTCGAGGTGGGCCTTGTCCTTGTCACCATCGGTGCCCACGGCCCGGTCGAACAGGGTGCCCGTGGCCGCATCGTGCAGCACGATCCTCGTCAGGTCGCCGTCATGAGGTGTGACCCGCAACAACGACTTTGCATCGAAGCCGCTCCACGGCGATCCGACGAAGTCCATGTCGGCCGCGGCCTGCGGGGACAAAAGTGGGTTGCCGCAAGCGCAGCGGGCTCGGGGCACGCCGCTGCGGTCGACCAGCACCGCGGTACCGGCCTGGAGCACGGACTGCAACGGGGTTGCATCGCCGGCGAGGTAGCCGTGGTTGGTGACGCGGGTGTCGAGTCGCAGCTGCACCGGAGTGAGGTCGGCGATGAAGGCGGGGATTTGTTCAATGGTGATGTCCTGCACGGAGGCCCATGCTCGTGCGTAGCCGGGGTTGGTAGTGAGAAATTCGGTGAGCTGGTCGCGGTCGCAAAGACTGTCGTTGAGAGTGCCGCCGTAGAGCCCGACAGTGCCTCCTGAGAGGGAGGCGGCGCCGTTTTTGCGTTCGTCGGGTAGGAGCTCGCGGGCCAGGACGATGGTGGGGACAGGGGTGCGGAGTTGATTGAGGAAGGGGTCCGCGCCGAGTTGGTCGGCGGGTTCGAGGAAGATTTCCCCGGTCGTGCTGCCTGATCCGTTACCGGAGGCGAACACGTAAATGCCACCGCCAAGCACCACGACCGCGGTGATGACCGCAGTGACCAAAGGGGTTCGCAGCAAGAACCGTCCCACTTGCGCCATGCGGTGCATGAGCTTCTCCCTACTTGCAGTGTCCTGGCGCGGAATTTAGGACAGGGGAGGCGCGGGCGTCTGCGGGGAAATCCCCCATTCTCCCGACTTTCGACGGGGGGTACACAGTTACTCTGGGTTGCATCTGACTTCAGAGGTAACACGCGGCCCAGTGCTACCGGGCGACTCCGGTCCTATGGGGCCCTCAGCGCGACAGCAACGCTCGTTGAGATGACTTAGGCTCTGGCTTCGATCACTGGGCCCAGAGAGAACGGGTCGAAAGGGGAACCTCATGGAGTTCGGCTATTTCGCCATGCCGTCGCATCCGCCGGAGCGGGACCTCGTCTCCGGCCACGAATTCGACATCCAGACGATGGTGTGGGCCGACGAGCTCGGTTTCGGGGACTTCTGGGTTGGCGAGCACCACACCTCGCCCTGGGAACCGAACCCGGCGCCGGATTATCTGGTGCTCGACGGCTTCCGCAACACCAAGAACCTGCGCATCGGACCAGGTGGCTTCCTGTTGCCGTACTACCACCCGGCCTCCCTCGCCAACCGCGTCGCAGTGCTCGACCACCTCTCCGGTGGTCGCCTGTTGTTCGGCGTCGCAGCCAGCGGCTTGCCGAGCGACTGGGCGATGTTCCACGTCGACGGCATGGGCGGCGTGAACCGGGACATGACCCGCGAGGCGCTCGAGATCATCCTGGCGATGTGGGCCAACGAGCCGCCGTACACCTACGAGGGCAAGTTCTGGTCCGCCACGCTGCCCGAGACCATGTTCGGCACGCTCAAACCCCACCTCCGACCCCTGCAGCAGCCGCATCCGCGCATCGGGATCGCCGGCCTGAGCCGCAACTCCGACACGTTGAAACTGGCCGGCGAGAAAGGCTTCATCCCGTTGTCGCTCAACCTGGGCACGTCCTACGTGGCGAGCCACTGGGAGGCCGTCGAAGAAGGCGCCGCCCGAGCCGGGCGCACCGCGAACCGCAACGACTGGAGCCTCGTGCGCGAGGTCCTGGTGGCGGACACGGACAAGGAGGCCTGGGAACTCGCCGTCAACGGTCCGATGGGCCGCATGATGCGCGAGTACCTGCTGCCTTTGTTGGCCGCATTCGGCTTCCTTGAGAACCTCAAGCACGATCCCGACGTTGCGGACTCCGAGGTCACCGTCGAGTACTGCGCCAAGCACAACTGGCTCATCGGCTCGCCCGACACGGTCGCCGAGAAGCTCGCCAAAATGTACGAAGAGTGCAACGGGTTTGGCAAGCTGCTCGTGTTCGGTTTTGACTACGCCGACCAGCCCGAGGTGTGGCAACGCTCCATGCAACTACTCGCCGAGGAGGTCGGCCCCAAGGTCGCCTCCCTGGCCCCGGTCCCCGCCACCGTCTGATAGCGCTCACCGAGCCGCCCGTGGACTTGATCGAACAGGGAAACGGGCGGCAGCGGATGCTCACGTCAGGAGTTGTCAGCCGCCCACCGGGCAGCGCCATGGTCGCTCAAGCGTCGACCTCGCCGACCTGAGTGTCTGAGCGGGCTAGGGTCCCTCGCCATGAACGACCCGGATGCCATCTTGCGCAGCCTGCTCGACGAGCGCACCGTCGACA
>JANPEN010000206.1:0-14166 GCA_031422955.1 Acidimicrobiia bacterium | reverse complement strand
GCCGACCCCGGAGTATTGGACGCCTCCGAGCATCTCGGCGTTGCCCTGCCCGAACAGGTCCACCTGCAGGACTGCGTTCACGCATCGCATCTGGTGGTTCTTGGCCACCTCGCGTGGGTCGAGCACCAGCGCGGCCCGTTCAAGCCGGGCCATGGGATGGTTGGCGATGGCGTCGAGCGCGTCGGGCATGGCGATGGTGAAGACGGTTTCACCGGGAAAGTGGGTTTTGCGGGAGTTGGTGACCGCGCCGGTGCCGAGCAGCTGGGCCATACCGGCGCCCATCACCTCGGTGTGTACACCGAGATCCTGCTTGTGTCCCAGTCGGGCCATGATTGACTCGGGCAGCCCGCCGACACCGGACTGCAAGGTTGCTCCGTCGGGGATGAGATCATCGATATGGCCGACAATCGCATCGAGATGGGCGGAAACCCGGCGCGTGTCATAGAACGGCGGGGCGGTGTCGGCGGGCAGTGCCACCAGCACGTCGAAGTCCTCGACCCGGTAGGTGAAGCCACGCAGCCGGGGCTGGTTGGGGTCCACCAGGCCGATGACCACCGCGTCGTCGGGCCGGGCGCCGCGGACCAACTCATCGTCGTTGGCCACCGAGGAGCCTGGGTGGACCACGCCATCGGCGGTCGGTTCGCTGACCAGCACGACCCGGACCCGGGGCCGCCAGCGGCGAATGAAGGCAGGCCACCCGCTGAAATGGACCGGCAGCACCTCGACTCGGACCGATGCCTGCCGTACCGCTTCGGTGAGGAAACCGGCGTACAGGGTGATCCCCGGGTTGGCGGCGGCGGCCACCCCTCCGCTGCGGGGCGCCCCCAGGTAGAGCTCGACGTCGCGCACATCGTCGCGCTGACTCAGCGCCTGCAGGAACGGTGCCGGTTCGGGGAGGCCGCCCATGACCCTGTCCCCGTTGCGTACGAGCCCGGCGGCCTGCTCGAGGGTCATGACCTTGTGGGCGAAACGTTCGGTCCAGGACATGGCCGCACCCTACGAGCTATGGCGGGGCAGGCGTCGGGTAACCTGGCGCGCCGAGCACCGACCCGGCTGGGGAGCAGAAACGACATGAGCGATCTCGTTGCCTCGAGTGCAGCCGAGGCGGGCGAAGCCATCGCCGCAGGGGAGCTGTCTCCCGTCGAGTTGACCGAGGCCTACCTTGGCCGCATCGCGGAGCGGAACCCCACGCTGTGCGCCTACGTCACCGTGACCGAGGACCGGGCCCGAGCCGATGCCCGCCGCCTGACCGAGGAACTGACCCGAGGCGAACGGCGGGGGCCGCTGCACGGGGTGCCCATCGGGCTCAAGGACCTGGTCGACACGGCCGGCATCGCCACCTGCTCGGGTAGCGCCGCTTACCGCGGCCGGGTCCCCGACGCAGACGCGGCCGTGGCACGGAAGCTGCGCGAAGCAGGGACGGTGTTGTTGGGTAAGACGACCACCCACGAGCTGGCCTACGGGGTGACTACGTCGAACCCGAAGGCCTACGGCACCACCAGGAACCCGTGGCGCACCGGGCACATCCCCGGCGGCTCCAGCGGCGGGTCGGGTGCGGCCATGGCGGCGCGGCTGGCCGGGGCGGCCATTGGCACTGACACCGGCGGCAGCATCCGCATCCCGGCCAGTTTCTGTGGGTGCGTCGGGTTCAAGCCCACCTACGGTGTGGTCAGCCGGGCGGGTATCGCGCCGCTGTCGTGGTTCTTGGACCACGCTGGGCCCATTACCCGTACCGTGCGGGATGCTGCGTTGATGCTCGACGCCATCAGCGGCTACGACCCCAACGACGAGGCCACCCTGCCGGGCGCCTGCGGGGTGAGCGGCGTGGCCGTCGGCCTCACCGGCGAGGTGGCCGGGCTGCGGGTGGGGGTGGCACGGGGTGAGGCGTGGGCGGCGCTCGAGCCGGGGGTTCGCGGCGCGGCCGAGGCGGCCTTGGTGGTCCTGGAGTCGCTCGGCATGCACCTCGTCGAGGTCAACCTACCCAGCCAGGAAGCCATCGCCGCCGCGGCCTTCGCCATTGTGTCAGCCGAGTCCCGCATTGCACACAGCGCCGTATGGCCGGAGCGTCATGACGATTTCGGTTCCGATCTCCAGCAACTGCTGGCTATTCCGGCGCTCGATGGTGATAGCACCATCGGCGTGCTGCGCGCTATTGCCGAATACCGACAGCAGATGCGGCGGGTGTTCGGTACCGTGGATCTGCTGGTTTCGCCGACCACGCCCATGGTGGCGCCGCCCATCGGGGCGGACACCGTTGAACTGGGCGGGGCCAGCGTGCCGGTGATTAGCGCGGCCATCGTCAATACCATGCCGTACAACTTCGCCCACCTGCCCGCCGTATCCGTACCGTGCGGTTTGGTCGACGGCCTGCCGGTCGGCCTGCAACTGGCGGGCGGCCCGTTCGATGACGCCAGGGTCCTGCGGGCTGCCCACGCCTACGAACAGGCCACCGACTGGCACCGCCAACGTCCGCCAGCTGACTAGAGGACGCCCTCAGCCGGACCGCAGCGGCGCGGGCCATTGGAGAAGTCGCGGGAGCTGGCGCAGAGCCTGGACACCGGCGAGTTGCGCTCTCGCTGGGACGGTGTCGTGACGAACCGTTCGAAGCGGGGGATCGCCCGGGTGATTCGTGCCAGTGTCGACCTAAAGCGTGGAACGCAGCGCCTCCACCGGCTCCATCATCGCCGCCCGCATCGACGGATACGTGCCCGACAGCAAGCCGGTCACACCACCGAGCACGGGCGCCGCGAACGGCACCCATGGTTCGAGTACGGGCGACCATGTCCGTGAGGCCGACACGGCGACGACGACGAGCGTGCCAAGGGCGGCCCCCACGATGCCGCCCGCCAACCCAAGCGTGGTGCTCTCGAGTAGGAACTGGCAGGCGATGTGGCGCCGCCCGGCACCCAACGCCCGCCGGAGACCGATCTCGCCCACCCGTTCCATTACCGACACGAGCGTGACGTTAGCGATGCCAATGGCTCCGACGAGTAAGGAAACACCGCCGAGCAGCAGGAACAGGCTGTCGAGGTCGTTCTGCACCCCCGCTTTCACCCGACGGGGTTCGGGTGGTGCGATCACCTTCAACAGGCTTGGGTTGTTCGGCAACAACGCTATGGGCGCCTGCTCGGCGATTAGGGAGGCCGCTCCGATCTGTGTCTCGATCTGCACCGAACCAGGCGCCAACAGGGCGAACTCCCGCCGGGCGGTGCCTTCGGGGATGATGACCGCACCCAACAGTGCCGGTTGGCGTTCGACTCCCGCCAGAATCCCGATGACGACGTAGATGCGCTCGCCGATGTAGATCGCGGGTTGGTTGTCTATGCGGGTGAGATGCAAGCTGTCGGCCGCATTCGGTCCGAGAATGGCGACACGATCGGCTCGCTCGGAGTGCCCTTCATCGGGAGCGCGACCGCTGGCAAGGGTGGCCCGCACCGCCGCTAACAGCCCGGGCGACGCCGCCTTGACCGGCATCTGGAACTCGGTCTGGCCTTGGGGGTCGTTCAGTGGCACGGCCCGAACCAACGCGCCTCTGAGATCGATGTCGCTCAGCGTGCCCGCCGCGCTGACGCCGTTCAGTCGCAACATGCGCTGTTCGGAATCCCACGGAAGTTTGGTCGCCGCCTGCCCGGTGCGACCGGTCTTCGGCGTGACAGTGATGTCGGTGGCGGCCAACTCATCGAAGCGTCCGACGATCTGGTTACCGGCGGTCTTGGACAAGCCAAGAGTGGCAACGAGCGCGGCGACGCCGATGACCGTGCCGAGGACGGTGAGCGCGGCGCGCCACGGACGAGCCGAGAGGCTGGCCAGGCTTTCGCCGATCAAGTCACGGATCGACATCCGTGGTTTGCCGGCTGGAGAGGTCCGGTGATCGGTCCCGCTCATTGGAGGGACGTTTCGTTGAGGATGGAGGCTCCATTGACCGATGTGAGGGACGCCGAATAGTCTTCAGCCCCTAAGTCGGATTGGTGGATCTCGGTGAGCAGGCCGTCCACGATGCGTACCAGACGTCGAGCGCGGCGGGCTACCCCGAGGTCGTGGGTGATGACAACCAGCGTCATGCCGTCGTGATCCAGTTCGTCGAACAACTCAAGGATGCCTTGGGCCGTTTTCGTGTCGAGGTTGCCCGTCGGTTCGTCGCATAGCAACAGGCTCGGCTCGGTGACGATGGCCCGGGCGACGGCCGCCCGCTGTCGTTGGCCGCCCGACAACCGCGTCGGAAGGAAGTCCAACCGGTCGCCGAGACCGACCCGTTCGAGCGCGTTCATGGCCCGTTCGCGCCGGCCCTGACGAGGCTTGCCCGAATAGAGTTCGGCCAGCATGACGTTGTCGAGCACGCTGCGATGAGCGAGCAGGTGGAAGGCCTGGAACACGAAGCCGATACGACGGCCGCGCAGCCCGGCACGGCCTGAGTCGTTGAGGGTCGAGATATCGACGCCCTCGAACAGGAAGCGACCCTCGCTTGGGCGGTCGAGAAGCCCGATGACGTTGAGCAGGGTCGACTTGCCCGAGCCCGACGGACCGAGAATGGCTAGCCAGTCGCCGGCGTTGACGGTGAGGTCGATGCCTCGAAGCGCGGCGACAGGCGGGTCAGAACCAAAGAATCGCTTGACACCCGTCAGTTCGATGACCGGCCAGCGTTGCTCCGCCGCTGCTGGCGGCGGAGCGACCACCCCAGCCTCGAACCTCACGGAGCGGGCACCTTCGCGATGAGCTGGGCGTTCGCCTCGCGGAAGGTCTCCTCGAGCGGACCGCGAACATCGCTTTCGACCTCGGTGATGTGCTTGTTCTCGCAGATGATGTCGGCCGTGACCAAGGACACCTCTTCACGCTGCAGCGCCGCTAGCGCGGCCTCGTCGTAGGACGCCTTCTCCGAGCCTGCCGGCCCGACGATGGCCTCCAGCTTCTTCAAGAGGGTCGAGTCGACCTGTTCGGGGTTGGCAAGGCCATCAAAGCCGGCTTGGCGCATGCACTCGCTCCAGTCGACGATCGCTTTGATGAGGCGAGGATCGGCCAGCATCCGCGCTTCGAGCTCGTCGAGCTTGGTGATGAGGTCGGCGAGCACCTCGGCGCCACCGAAGACTTGCTCCGTCGCCTCCTTGGTGCAACCGCCGAGACGAGAGATTTCGCCAGTATCCATGGCCACCGCGAAGGTGGCATCGGCAAACTGACCGTAGAGGGCCTTGTCGTAGGCCGTGCGCTCGGTTGCGGTGAGCTTCTCCCTGATCGCGGTGTTCGGATCACCCGTATTGGCCCGACGCTTTTCGTACAACGTCGTGATGCCGTAGCCAAACTGCTTCTCGAAGTCCTCCTCGCTCAAACCGGCGACGCCGGAGAGCGCGGCTTGCTGCGCCGTCGGGTCGACGGGTGTGTATTCGAAACCCTGCGCCTTCATGCAGTCGCGAAGCAAGTTCTCGACCGTCGTCTGGCGGGCGATGATGCCCTCCGCGTCGAAGCCCAACTGTTCGTCGACCGCGGCCTTCTCCCCATCCCCGCCGCAGGCCGTACCGGCCATGGCGAAGACGATCAGCGCCGCCGTGGCCCACCGGGCCGATCGACGGTGAGAGAGACGCAAGTTCTGGTTGATCATGTGCTTTTTCACGATCCCTTCGTGGTCGAAGACTTCGTCTCGGTGCCGCTCGTCGAAACCGTCGTTGCGGAGCCGATGTTGACGATATCGCCGGGACTTCCTGATGACCTGGCGGCGCCAGCGCCGACGACGATGAGGTCGCCTTCACTCAAGGAGTCACGGAGCGGGGTCACCGCGACGAGGCCGTTCGCGGTCAGCCCAGGGGTGACCGTCACGAACTGGGTCGACTTATCGGCCGACTGGACCTGGACTCGAGAAGCTCCGTCTGCGCTCACGGAAAGCGCCGCCACCGGGACGGCCAACACTTTACCTTGCGTGCTGTTCACCGTGACGCTGAGCACGACGGAGGCGCCGACGAGTGAGGCCGGAGCGTCGATCGGGTTGATCTCAATGTGGAAGCGCTGCGCTTCGGCGCCGAGCGTGCCGGGCGTATCAGCGATAAGGCCGACGGTACCGTTGATGCGTAGCCCCAACTCCGGTTCGGTGATCGTCACGGGCGAACCAACCTTCACCAAACGGGTGTCGTCCAGTGAGAGGGCGGCATCGACGGCTAAGCGGGAGTTCGTGACTGTCATGACCGGGCCGAGCAACTGCTCACCGACGACGACGTTGGCGGTATCGACCCGCAGCGGGAGAGAAGGGAAGAACAAGACCTCGTCGGCCGGGATCTGGATGCCGAGCTTGGCCACGATCTCTTCGACTCGGGTGGCCGTGGCTCGAGAGGCGAACAGCTCGACTCGCCGTTGTGCGACTTCCACGACCCGTGCCGCGGCCGCAAACTCGGTTTCCGCGGTGACCGCCTCGAGTCCCATGACACTCGCCGTCTCCCCGAACGCCACGTTGGCAGCCGTCACCGCGACCTGGGCGGCAGTGAGCTCAGCACGTGCCGTGGCAACGGCTCGCGTGGCACCGCGAGACGCCGCTTCGAAGCCGAGCAGCTCTGAGGGAGTTGGCACCGTCGGGTCGCCGGTCTGGGCCTCGCCGAGACGCAGTTGAGCGACCCGCTCCGCGTCGAGGGCGCCGTCGAGCGCCGCCGTCTTGTTGGCGACCGCGGCGACAGCCGCGGAGTGTTCGCTTTTGAGCCGAGCCGCCACTGCCGCGTCAGTCTGGGACGCCGAGGTGGTCGCGGCCCGCGCCCGTTCGAGCTTGGACCTGGCCGCCGCGAGGGTGCCTCTCGCAAGTTCAACCGTCTCTTGCTCCTTAAGCAGTTCAGACTCGGCCAGGAACGTCTCGGACTGCGCCGTGCGCAAGAGCAGCAGTTGATCCTCGGTCGGACCAAAGGGATCCCACCCGGCGTCCGTGTACCACGCCGCCACCGCCGCGGCGGTCCGAGCGTCGTAGGTCCTGTCGACCGGGCCAGGGTCGAGGCCGATGCGCACCAGAGCCCGTTCGAGCTGTTCGACGTCCCCGCCAGTGGAGCCCGGCGCCAGGTCGCGATAGGAGGGCTTGTCGCCCTGCAGAATCAAGACCGGACGCCCTGACACCGTCATCGCCGTATCGCCTTCCTTGAGTACGGCTCCCTTGATCGGAGCGCTCGTCACGATGGCGCCTGTCCTCTTGAGCGCCGACGTCGGGAGGGCAACCTTCTGGGGCGCACCAAAGCGAACCGCGCCACGGGTGACGACCTCACTCGTCAGCGCTCGCTTCTCGACCGGGACGAGGATGAGCGACGGTGTCGGCGCCGCGGTCTTGGACGCTTCTTCGGCCGGTGAGCTGATCTGACGACCTCCGACCCAGCCGGCTCCGGCGGCGACGAGTACCACGGTCAGCCCGGCGGCCAGCCTTGCGTTGCGATTCATGCGTTTACCTCCGTATGGGTTGTAGCACGGCGATTCAGACAACACCGCCGCCGTCGGTCGTTTCGATCCCCAGGGTCCCCCCGCCGGCCAGGAGTGCCCGCCTCTGACGCCGACTACGGCCAAATTGCAGGTAGAGAGATGGCAGGATGAACAGGGTGAGCAGTGTCGCCGCGACCAACCCCCCAAGGATGACGATGGCCATCGGGTATTCGATCTCCTGACCGGGGACCTTGCCCGAGAGAACGAGCGGGACCAACGCCAAACCCGTCGCCAGCATCGTCATCAGGATCGGCGCGAGTCGCTCGGTCGCCCCCCGAATGATCATTGCGGGACCGAATGTTTCACCTTCTTGATGCTCGAGATGGTGATAGTGGTTGATCATCATGATGCCATTTCGGGCGACCAAGCCAAGCACGGTGAAAAAGCCGACGAGCGATCCCAGGGAGAGGATTCCGTCGTGGAAATAGACGGCCAACACCCCCCCGATGAGGGCGATTGGTAGCGTCATGAATGAGAGGGCCGCGAGGCGGATTTTCTTGAATGAGATGAGCAACAAGCCGAAGATTCCAGCCGCGGAGGCGAACGCCCAACCCTGGAGCTTCCCTTGTGCCGCCTGCCGCTCTGCGTAGTCACCGAGCAGCTCGACGCGGTAGCCGAGCGGTAAGTCGACCTCTTCGAGACGGTCCCCGAGGTCGTCGATCACGGACCCCAGGTCGCGCCCATCGACCTCGGCGTCCACGTCGAGACGCCGAGCCGAGTTCTCCCGCTTGATGGCGTTCGGGGTCGGTTTTACCTCGACCCTGGCGACCTCCTTCAGGGTGACATGACCGCCGCTGGCGGTATCGAGGAGAAGGTTCTCGATGTCGGTGAGGTTGCCGCGAATGTCCTCGTTCGTCCACACGTTGACGTCGAAGGCTTGCCCGTCGCGGAAGATGTCCCCGACTTCCTCACCCGACACGAGGGTCGAAGCGGCCCGACGAACGTCACCGGGTTTGATGCCGTAACGCTGCGCCGCGTCGAGGTTGACCTCGACCTGGATCTGTGGGACGTCGGTGATGAGCTCCACGTGCTCCTCGGTGACGCCTTCGATCTGAGAGAGGATGTTCTTGAGCTCGTCGCCTTTGGCGCGCAGCACGTTGAGGTCTTCGCCGTAGATGCGCAGCACGATCGGATGGCTAGAGCCGGCCAGCACCTCCCGGGTCCGCTCCTTCAGGTACGTCTGCACATCTCGACGCAGACCCGGATACCCATCGACGACCTCCTGGACGGCCGCGAGCGTCTTGTCGTAGTCGACGGAGGGATCGATGCTGATCCAGTTCTCGCCGAAGTCGACGCCGACGACTTCGTCGGCCAGCAGCGCCTGGCCGATATGGGCCCCGAAGTTCCTTACGCCAGGGATGGCGCGTAGTTCCTTGCTCGCCGCGGTGGTGATGCGGACTTCCTCGGTGAGTGACGTACCGGGCTTCGTCACCCAGTGCATGAGGAGGTCACGTTCCTTGAAGTCGGGCAAGAGCTCCTGTCCGAGCCGAGGCACGACCGCGATGCCAGAGAGGACGAATATGGAAAGGGCGATGAGCGCTGGCGCCGGCCGTCGGATGATGCCGCCGAGGAGGGACGAATAGCCTCGCTGCAGCACCCGCACGAGGGGCGACGGGCGGTGCTGGAGCGTTCCGAAGGACAGCAGGATGAGGCAGAGCGCTGGTGTCAAAACCAAGGCGACGCCCATCGACACCGTCACCGCGAGGGCGTAGGAGAAGGCGAGCGGTCTGAAGAACGCGCCGGTCAAGCCCGTGAGGAAAAAGATCGGCAGCAAGGCCATGACCTCGATCAATAACCCATAAATGATCACACCCCGGACCTCGAGCGACGCATCGAGGATGACCGCGGCCGTCGAACGCGGGCTACCTGCTTCGCGGTTCAGGCGGAGCCGCCGGATGACGTTCTCCACGTCGACGATGGCGTCGTCGACGATGGCGCCGAGGGCAATGACGAGACCAGCCAGGATCATCGTGTTCACGGTCGAACCGCTCAGCTGGAGCACCAACATCGCCGCGACGAGCGAGATCGGGATCGTGACGAGGCTGATGATCGCGCTCCGCCATTCGAAGAGGAACATCATGAGCAGCATGCCGACCAGGACTGACCCGATCAGCAACGAGTTGGTGAGGTTTTGGATGGCCTCCTCCACAAAGGAGGCAGGGCGGAAGATGGCCGTATCGATGGCGAGGCCGGGCAGGCCGGGACGCATCTCCTCGATCGCCGCCTCGACGCCTTCGGTCACGTCGAGCGTGTTGCCCCACGGCAGCTTCTCGACGATGAGCATCAGCCCGGGTCCGTCGTTGATGACGGCGTCACCGAACAGCGGCTGCGGTTTCTCGACGAGGTCAGCAACGTCATTCAGCCGGATCGGGACGCCGTTGCGAGTGTCCACGACGATCTGGCCGAGGTCGGTGGGCTCGACGATGGGCAGGATGTGCTCGACCTGAACTCGCTGGTTCGGCGTATCGATGAACCCACCAGTGCCGATGTGAGCGCCGGGCGAAAAGCGCAAAATGCCGGCGGCGAGACCGTCGGCGGTCGCCTCCATGACCTGGTTGAGCGTGACGTCCCTCTCGGCCATCCGCTGGGGATCGACTTCCACGTCGACGAGCCTGATGCGCTCACCCCAGATGGCCACGTTGGCGACGCCGGGGACCCGCAGGAGACGGGTGCGGATCTTCCAGTACGACAGCATCGACATGTCGGTGACCGAGAGCTCGTCGGAGGACAGCCCGATCTTCATCACCCGGCTCGTGGCCGACAGCGGCTGCAGAATGAACGGCGGTGCCGCCCACGTGGGCAGGAAAGGCGTGATCTGACCGAGCCGCTCGTCGACGAGCTGACGGGCCTCGAACAGATCGGTACCCCGCTTGAAGATCAGCTCGATCGAGGAGAGCTGCGGCACTGACTTGGATCGCAGGATGTCCAGGCCGGGCAGACCGTTCAGGGTCTGTTCGATCGGAACGGTGATCAGCTCTTCGACTTCCGCGGCCGTCAGACCGAACGAGGAGGTCTGGACTTCGACTCGGGGAGGCGCGAACTCAGGAAACACATCAACCGGCATCTGAGAGATCTGGCCGACCCCGACCACCATCATCGCCGCCGCCAGAGCGACGATGATGAACCGGAATCGGAGGCTGCTAGCGATAATCCAACGCAACATCGGAAACAGACCCCGCTACTTGCCGACGCCGGATTCGGCGCCGAACAGCTGAGTGGCGCCGATGGTGACCACCACAACGCCAGCGGCAGGGCCGTCACTGACGAACGCATCGTTACCCACGATGCGGTCCACCTTGACCGCCAGTCGTTGATACACCCTCGGCTCGAGCGTGGTATAGACGTAGGTCTGTCCCTTGGCGTCGTATAGCACCGCCGCGTACGGAAGGATCTTCGTGCCCCCCGTCCCCTCCTTGACCGCCTCGGTCTTGAGCTCGATACGCTTCACAGCGGCCTCGGTGAGCGTGACCTTCTTCAGGTCCGATCCGGCGACCGCTTCGACCTTGGACGGCGACTCGGCCTTGGCCGTGGACTTCGTGTCCGAGCAGCTGAGGGGTAAAAGACCGATGACACCGATCCCGACCACCATCCAGGTACGTGCTATCCGCAGCATGATCATTCTCCTACCGTCACCGAGGTGACTCTCTTATCCGTAAGGTCGATGACATCGGACTCCGCCGCCTGCTTGTGACCCAGCACCCAGGTGTACAGCGATGGCAAGACCAACAGGGTGACCAACGCAGAGGTCACCAGACCGCCCAGCACCACGACCGCGAGGGGTCGCACGATCTCGCCCCCGGGCAGGTCGCCCAAGAACAGCATGGGAGCGAACACGCCCGCGGTGGTGATGGCCGCCAGCACTGTGGGAACGACCTGCTCGCGAGTCGCGGCGAGCACCACCGCCGATCTCACCTCGTCTGGCCATTCTCGGCCCGGGTCGTCATACCGATGGACCAGTAGGACACTTCTTCGTGCCGTCAGGCCAAGCACACCGAACAGACCGGCGATGGAACCAAGCGTCAACGTGTCGCTGTCGATGGCGGCGGTGACGAGACCACCGACCACGCCGAGCGGCAGGATCGCCAGGACCATGAAGGCGAGGCGCCAGCTCCCGAAGGACGCCTGTAAAAGCAGGAGGACGCCGATGGCCGCCGCCAGAGAGAGCTTCCACACTCGGCTCTCGGCCGTCTTGCGGTCTTCGAAGCCACCCTGAAGCTCGGCGTGATGGGAGAGTGGGAACTCGATGGCGTCGAGCTTCTGTTTGATCTCGCTGCGCACGGCGCCGCGATCTCGCCCGCTGATGCGGGCGACGACGTCGAGCGCCCGGGAGGACGCCTCGCGGTGGATAGCCACCGGCGTTTGGCTCAACGCAACGTCGGCTACGTCACCAAGGCGGACCCACTCGCCGCTCGGGCGGTCGATGAGAAGCTCACGGATGCTCGTCAGGCTGTGGCGCGTCTCGGGCGTGCCCTTGACCACGACCTCGAACACCTTCTGTTGCTCGAATAACGAGCCCACCTCGATGCCCTGCAGCAGCGTAGCGGCGGCCCGGCGAACGTCACCCGGCTTGATGCCACTCTTCTCAGCGGCCGCGAGGTCGACCTTGACGGCGAGCGTCGGCTCGAGGACCGGCGCGTCGACACGGATGTCGGTCACACCCGTGACGGTCTGCAACATCGCGTCCACCTCGGCCGCCTTCTCGGAGAGGACCTGTACGTCATCGCCGAAGATACGAACGTTCACCGGCTCCTCGTCCGAAGCGACAACGGCATTCAGGCGTTGGCTGGTGTAGGTCGACAGCTCGGCGCGCATGCCCGGGTAGGACAGGAGTACCGCCTCGATCTGTTGACGGGTCGCGCCGTAATCCGCGCTGGGGTCGACGTGCACCCAGAGTTGGCCGCCGCTGACGGTTTGAAGCTGGTCGGACGTGATGGCTCGACCGACGTGCGAAGCGACCTTGCGGACGCCGGGGACACCTCGCAGCTCGTTGTTAACGAGCGTCGTGATGCGCTGCATCTCGGTGATTGATGTTGCCGGAGCAGCCTGCCAATTGATGACGAGGTCGTTCTCATTGAAGGAGGGAACCGTATTCGCATCGAGTTGTGTCACGACACCGACTCCGACCGCCAGCGCGACGACGGCGGCAACGGCTCCGACGAGCGGCTTGCCCACGATGCTGGCACCGATGCGGGAGTAGCCACGCTCGATCCAGCGCGCAAGGGCCGTTTGCTTCGGAGCGGCCGCGCCTCGCGGGAGCAACACCAAGCCCAACGCCGGCACGAGCGCCAGCGCCACGACGAGCGCAGAGAGGACCGCCAGGCCGTATGCGAGCGCGACCGGGGGCAGAAACGAGTCGGCCGACAGCCCGTCCATGAAGAACAGCGGGACGAGCGTTACGAAGATGATGACGGTGCCGAAGAGCAGGGGCGTGCGCAACTCGATGGTGACGTCCCGAATCAGGGTAGCGATCCTCGTTTGCTGATCGTTGCTGTTCCGCTCTCGATCCCATGTTTCCGGTTCGGAAGTTCTCAGGCGGGTCAGGAGGCTGCTCGTGCCGAGCACCGCGTCATCCACGACGATCATCAGGCCGACGACGAGACCGGCCACCACCATGGAGTTGATCGTCACATCGAGTGCGAAGAGGACGAACCAGCCAACTACCACCGCGCCGAGGACGGCCAAGGCGCTCGTGAGCGCGCTCCGCCAGTCGAGGAACAGCCCGGCCAGCAGCACGAGACCCACGATGGCCCCGACGATGAGAACAGTCGTGAGGTTGTCGACGGCTTCGTTCACATACGCCTGGGGTCGGAACAGGAACGGATCGACCTCGATGCCGTCCAAGCCGGGTCGTATAGCGGCCAGCGCTTCGTCGATTCCCTTCGTGACCTCCGAGATGGGAGTGTCAGGAAAGCGCTCGATGACGAGGAGGACACCGGGTCCGTCCGTGAAAACCGCGTCGCCGATCAGGGGCTGATGATCCGAAACCACGTTCGCAATATCACCGAGCACGAGGCGACGACTATCATCCGTATCCATCGCGACCTTGGCCAGGTCAGCGGGAGTATTGATCGGGGACAAGTGCTGGATGCCGAGCCGCTGGTTGGCCGTGTCAATGAACCCGCCCGCGCCGGGGGTGGATGCCTCGAGGAAGGTAAGGGGCGAAACCCACAAGGCGTTGCCGGTCGTCCGGATGACCTCGTCGAGCGAGACGCCTCTCTCCTTCAACGTGGCTGGGTCGATCTGCACCTGGAGCTGCTGGTCGCGCTGCCCGAAGATCGACACGTTGGCGACCCCCGGCACTCCCATCAACTTGGGGCGGATGGTCCACCAGGCCAGGACTGACAGATCAATGGCGGAGACCGTTTTGGAGGAGAACCCGACCATCATCACGCGACTGGTAGATGACAGTGGCTGAAGCATCTGCGGCGGCTTGGAGACCTGCGGAAGGGCGTGCGCCTGGGTGAGGCGCTCAGCCACGACCTGCCTGGCCTTCAAGAGCGTTGTTCCCTTCTCGAAGATCATCTCGATCGACGAGAGACCGGGCACCGACTCGGAACGGATGGTGTCGAGGTAGGCGACGCCGTTCAGCAGGTCCTGTTCGAGCGGAACCGTGATCATTTGCTCGACCTCGGCGGCGGACAAACCAAGCGCCTCGGTCTGCACGCTGACCGTCGGCGGCGTGAACTCAGGCACCACGTCAATGCTCATGTTCGAGTACTGCCAGGCTCCGAGCAAGCC
>JANPEN010000205.1:0-6787 GCA_031422955.1 Acidimicrobiia bacterium | reverse complement strand
GGTTAACCTGACGAATCCGGGCATCGACATGCCCTGCGCGAGCCGCATCGTCCAAACTTCCAAGCGAAGGTTGGCCGCTGCCAGCCTTGCGAGCTTCAAGCTGCTTCACATCATGGTCCGCGCTCCAAATACCGGCAGTTCCTTCCTCTTCTTGACCAGGATGGACATCCCGACCAGGATTCCAGACGCGGAGCATGACAATACCCACCGTATTGAGAAGCACCACCGCCACGGAAGCAGAGAGCACGAACAAATTCTCCCCCGCCAGCCACCCTGCGGCAGCACCATCATAAGGATGCACGGCTGACAAAATGGCCCGCAGCGGACTAGCCGACGTGGCGAGCAGACTGACCGGTATGCCGGCCTGGCGGGCAACCGCGCCCAGCTGGGCCACCGCCGGGCCGGAGCCGCGGGCAACGGCCAACGCCAAACGGGAATCGGAGAAAAGCGCCCACCCCGCCGCCCGAGCGGCGGCATCAACCAGCCGTACCGTACCGAATGGTAGGTCGGCTGCGTTAAGGGCGGGCGCTAACGCTGCGGACACGATGGCTCGGGCCGTACCGAGGGCGTCGCGGCCGATGCGGAACACAACGGCGTTGCCGCTGCGCAACACGCCACAGGCGTCAGCGAACACGTTGGGACGGCCCTCGAACACGAAACCGACCACCCCGAGCCCGGCCCGGCGCTGCTCGACGGTGAAGCCTTTCCCGCTGATGGTTTCCACCACGGTTCCACGCCCGGAGGGGTGATCCGCCCAGCCCCGCAGGCCCGCGATCATGTCAGCCCGCATTTTGTCGGTGAGAGCCAAGCGGGTGGTCGAGCGGCCCCGTTGGTGGGCGGAGGCCACGTCGGCCTCGTTGGCTGCGGCGATCGTGTCGAAGGTGGCCACGTCGGCCAGTCGATCGGCGAAACCGTGGAAAAAGGCGGTAATAGCCGCATCGGGCACCGCGTTGAGGGCGCCGAAGGCGGCGCAGGCCTCATCCACCGCCGCGGTCACCGTGGCTGCGTCGGCGGCGGGGATGTGCAGCAGGGCGCCGTCGTGTTGGCTCACCACCAGGCGGTCCCCGGCCACAAAGGCGTCGGCCAACTCGGGCGGGACGCGGGTAAAACGATCGCCACCGAAGATGATCGTGGTGCCGGCGATCAGCTGCTGCAACGGCTCGCTCAAAGGGATTCCTCGTTCTTTTGTCGTAACTGGCTGAACGCAGCCCGCCGCGTTCAGCCAGACCCAGTATCGCGGTTGGCCCGCCAGTGGGCTTCAATGCGGCCCAGCTCGGTGGCGGGGGGCCCGTCGAGGCGGTACTCATCGAGAATTGCCCGCCAGCGATTGGTGGCTTCGAGCTTGCCCAGCAGGGCGCTCATCCCCCATACCACCCGGTCCAAGATCACGAAGCTGGCGGGCAGGTTGAGCTTTTCGATGATGGGTTGGTAGGGGCCTTTGACGTCGATGATGGCGCCCAGGGTGTCCGCCACGTAGCGGCGGTTGAAGGTGAACTCCTCGACCAGGTAAGGCCGGTAAGGGGCGGAAACGTAGGCGTAGACCTGTTCGGGGGCCAGCCCGTGGTCCACAGCCAGGAAGCCGGCGGTGACCATTTGACTCACGGTGCCGGCCGGGTCGGCGTCGAGCAGGGGGTCAATGACAGGCCAGAGGGTGGCCACCTCGGCGTCGGTCCACCGTTTGACCAGGCCGAAATCGAGGAAGGTGACGTTGCCGTCGGCCCCGAAGCGGTAGTTGCCGGGGTGGGGGTCCCCATTGAAGATCTTGTGGCGATAGACGCATTGTTGGGCCCAGCGAAAGAGCACTTCGGCGGCGCGTTGGCGGGTGGGGCCGTCCGCGGTGGCCTCGAAGTCGGCCCAGGTCATACCGTCGACCCACTCGGTGACCAGCACCCGGGAGGTGCACAGCTCGTCGATCACGGCAGGGACCTTGATGAAGGGATGGCCGGCGAAGAGTTGGCCGAATAGGCGCTGGTTGGCCGCTTCTCGGACGTAGTCGAGCTCCTCGATCATGCGGACCCGTAGCTCCTGCACCATGGCGGCCACGTCGAGGCTCTTGAGGGCGAAGGCGGAGAAGAGGGCGTAGAGCACCTCGACGTTGGCCAGGTCAGCCCCGATGGCGTCCCCGACGCCGGGATATTGGACCTTGACCGCCACCTGGCGGCCGTCGAACAGTTGGGCCCGATGAACCTGGCCGATGGAGGCGGCCGCCGCCGGCACCGGTTCCCAGTGGCGGAACAGGCGGGTGGGATGGCGACCCAGCTCCTCGGTGAGCACCGCTTCGGCCAGGGAGGGGGCCATGGGCGGGGCCTCGGACTGGAGGGTGGCCAGGGCCTGTTGGGCTTCGAGGGGGAGGGCCTCGACGATGAAGCTGACCAGCTGGCCCGCCTTCATGACCGCGCCCTTCATGTTGCCCAGCTCGCGGGCCACGTCCTCGACGCTGCGGATGACGAACTGGCGGTCGAGTTCTTCTCGGGCTGCCTGGTCGGCGGCGGTGAGGCGGCGAGCCGTGTGCGGTACAAAGGCCACGGCGCGGCGCGCCCCCACCCGAGCCAGGCGGGAAGTGCGGACGAAGCGCTGGCGCAGCTCCGGCCGGCGGGCCAGGTAGGCCCGGGAAGCGGCGATGGCCCCCGCGATGGTGGCGACGATGACCGTTGCGCCCGCGTAGGCCAAGCCGAGCCGGCAGGATCGGCCACCGGGGGCGCGGCGGCGGGCGAGGCTCAGGGAGCGCACTCCGGCACGCAGGTGGTGAGCAGGGGGTCGGCCTCGAGCAACGAGTCGACCAGGGGGGTGTCGCAGCGAAGGCAGCGCCCGTAGCTGCCGTCGTCGAGGCGCTGGAGGGCCTGGTCCATGGCGTTCAGGTCCGTTTCGGCCTGGGCCAGCATGGCCGCATGATCGACCGTTTCACCGTGGCGGCCCCGGTCGGCGTTGTCCTCGGCGGGCGCGGCAACCTCGTCAGGCGCAATCGACGGCGAGGAGTCCACGGCGTGGATGCTAGCGGCCGGTGACGCAGCACTAGTCTGTGCGGCGGGCCGCTAGCTCATCGGGTAGAGCAGGGGACTTTTAATCCCAAGGTGCCGGGTTCGAGCCCCGGGCGGCCTACCAACAAAACGTCGTCCCCGAGAACGATCTCCAAACGGATCCAGAACTCCATCAGCGCCCAACCTAGGCAAACCGATATACGCTTGTCTACGCTAGAATGCATACAGCGACGTCGTCCTCCGTTCTGCTGCACGTTCAGGCCCTACGCGCCCGGACGGGCTGATCAACCGGTCACAACGCGGATCGGTCCGCCACAGCAGAGTCCAGGGTCATCCACGTCACCGGTCCCACCACGCTGTCGACGTGCACGCCGTGCAGCGACTGGAAGGCCGTCACGGCCGACACGGTCCTCGACCCAAACACACCGTCGGCCTCGCCGGGGTCGAAACCGAGGGCCTTCAGTGTCTGCTGCAGATCGCGAACCAGGTCGCCGATTGATCCCTCACGCAGCGTCTCGCGCTCAGCCATCTGTCGCTCCAATCGTGTTGTCCTCGACCGGTGACGTTAGTGAGTGGATCCGCCCGCCGATCGGCGCAAACGTCCCGAACGATCACGCCGACCGTCCCATTTTCGCGGTCGAGCGCTGATCCGGCCCATCGCTTACGGGTTCCCTGTCGGTTGAGGCTGTTCTGTGGGTGGACGCAGTGACCTCGATACGCATCCGCCAGCTCGTGCTTGTCGCAACGATTACGACCTCGTACACCAAGGGCACGTGATGTCGAGCTCAATGTTCGGTGCTGCTGCACGCCGGTACTGTGCGACCGGACGGACCTTGGCGACCGGTGATTGTCGAGTGCGCTCGACCTGGCGTGGGATGGTTGCTTGGGCCGAGCAGATCGGCAGTTCTTCTCGGAAGGGGAGCCTCCCTCGCCTCCCGTCCAGGTCTCATTCGCCCCCAAGACCGAAGAGTTGAAGGAGACCCTGGACCAACTCGTTCAGGACCACCAGGGTGAGGAGCGCGGTCGGCAGCTGCACGACCCAGGAGCGTTCGTGTCTTCGGAACACCGCAACCAGCGCCACCGCCCAAGACGCATAGAGGCACAGGACGACCCCGACAAAGACGACCCGCTGCCACCCGGACTCACTCTCGGTTCCCTGGGCCCCTAGGGCGTTGATGAGGATTGCCAGGACGATCGATCCCGCCATCGCTGCGGTTGCTGCCCAACCAAGCGCAGATGAGGGAGAACTGAGCTGCGCTGGCACCGACGGCTCGTCGCCCGACGCTGGACCCGGCCGCACCGACCACCCCGCAGACCATCGATCCCAGACCCAAACGCGAGCACCAAAAAGGACTTTTTCAGCACCCTGCTAACCGATGGTAGGCGCCTGGGCGTTCAGCCTGTGGCTCCCGGCGCCTCGGCGGCGCGCACGAGGCGGCTGATAGCGTCCGAAACGACCCCCTCGAGCGAGTGGGCAGCATCAGCTTCCGAAGTTGGAGGACCGCCCAAAATGGGAGTCTCGCAGGCCCTTTCAGACGATGACGTCCGCCGCTATCGGCGCGACGGGTTCCTCGTGCCGGAGTACCGGCTTCCCGACGAGCTCCTCAGCCGATTGGTCTCGGCCACCGAGCAGCTGATCACCGACCGCCCCGACCTGATCGACCAGCCGATCGTCGGCCCGCATCTGCCCGGCGGCGGGAAACACGGGCTGTACGCCGACGGGGCGTTCCTCGACGTGGCCACCCACCCCGGGCTGCTCGACATCATCGAGCAGCTCACGGGCCCAGACCTCATCCTGATGAACGCCTTGATGTTCTACAAACGGGCTGAGCAGGGCCCAAAGGTGCCGTGGCACCGGGACGGTTTCGCGCTCCCCATCGAACCCATGGGGGGCACCAGCCTGTGGATCGCGGTCACAGAGAGCACCATCGAGAACGGCTGCCTGCGGTTCATCCCCGGCTCACACCTGTCCACCAACCCCGGCACGTACGACCCGACGCCGAAGCCCGGCGAGATGTTCTCGGGATCCCTCGACAAGTCCTCCTTCGACGAGTCGACCGCGGTCGACGTCCCCGTCATGGCCGGCCAGCTCGTGATCTTCGACATCAGCACCATCCACGGGTCCCAACCGAACGACGGCTCGAGCCCCCGCGCCGGCTACGCCTGCCGCTACATGCCGGGCACCAGCGTCTACGAACACGACAAGGCCGTGGTCAGCAAGGAGCCGGGGTACGGGCACGAGTCGCGGGCGCTCATGCTGGTGCGCGGCACCGACCGTACGGGCCGCAACGACTTCGAACGGGGCCACGCGCGCGTCGGCGCAAGCAGCTGAACCGCGTCGGCGAGCTGGACGCAGTCCGTCGGCGCGCGCCGCTTCGACCAGATCGACCGCTGTGTTCTGCGGGGCGGGGCAGGCCGGTTCAGTCGGGGCGGGGGGGTCAGGTGGATGGAGTCCACGAATGCGTCCCACTGTTGGTCGAGGGACGTCTCGGAGGCGGCCATGATGACGGAGAACGTCCAGGGCCCGTTCTCAACGAAGAGCTCAGCGTGGCTGCCACTGCCATGATGCAGGGCGACGCCAGACGCGGATGTGGTGGAGAGTTCGACGATCGCCATTCCTCAGTCCGACGGGAAGGGTGCCGGGACGCCTTCGGGTAGGTCGACTTGGAAGGTGTTCAAGGTCATCGACACCAGGGTGTACAGACCGCAGGCGTTGATGAGTTCCTGCACGCCGTCCTCGCCGAACACCTCAACAGTGGAGCTATAGGTGAGGTCATCAACCCGACGCTGGTGATGCAGCATCCGGCAGAACCGGTAGACCGCCTCGTCGCCAGGATCGGTGAACGTGGGTTCCGCGCCGACCTTGATGGCGGCGATGACGTCCTCCGGCAACCCGGCGGCGCGGGCCATGGGCTCGTGCGCGTACCACTCGTACTGGGCCTGCCAGAGCTGGCCGGTCACCAGGATGGCCAGCTCCACATAGCGTCGATCGATACATGGCTTGAACCGCAGCGCACCACCCAGTTGGAACAATCGTAACCCGGTGGCCGGGCTCAGCAGCCACGCATCGAAGGGGCCGCCGATGTGCCCGTCGGTGACGGTTCGGCCTTCAGCCATCCGACTGTAGAGATCCTGTTGGGCCTCGGTCATCTCGTTGGTGCTGCGGCGGCGGAGTCGGCTCATGGCCAGTGTTCTAGCCCGACCGCGCTCAACGCTGCCCAAAGGGCGGGCCCAACCCGCACTGCCATCAGCCGGGACCTCCCTGGGGTATCAGCGCACCGCCAACCTGCCGGTGCGAAACAGGGGGTGAATGGAGACCGGCCGCTTCCCCCAAGCGGCCGCGGTCAGCCGGAGATCGAGGTTGTCCATCAGGTCACACGCTTCGGGTCAGTCTTGTGGTTCACCCAGGTGCAGTGCTCACATCGACGTAACTCCTCGAGCCCGCCTCGAGGTCGTCGAAGGCCACGGTGAAGTGCCTCGGGTTCCGACCCGTCGGCTCCAGACGGATCCCGGCGGATCGCAGCACGCCCATCCGCAGCCGCCGGTCGGGCGGTCGCCCTGCGTACCCCGCTAGACGGCGACGATGTCGAGCAGGTGCTCGATCCCGACCAGGTCCGCGCCGTTGCGTGTGTACAGCTTGGCACCGTGGGCGTGGGCGGTCGCGGCGATGAGCAGATCCATCACGCGAGCGCGCGGTTGACGTCCCATGGCGCCCACCGCGGCCGCCCGAACCCCGTAGCTGGCCGCCACCTCGTCGTCGATGGGCAAGGCGTCGAAGCTGCGGTGCAGCACCGACAGACGTCGGAGTC
>JANPEN010000204.1:0-3176 GCA_031422955.1 Acidimicrobiia bacterium | reverse complement strand
GCTGCCCGCCGCCGCCCGCGTCCTGGCCGTGGACAAGCCGCCCCCTTCACCCAACGGCGGCCGCGGCGGGCAGGCCGAGCAGGGCGAGCTGTGGTGACCATACCGCCTAGTCTGCTGGACCCCGGTCTGACGCCGGTATGGCAGGCGGTGCGCGGCCGGCTCGAACAGCAGGGCCTGGAAAATCGTGGGCGGTTGCGGCTGGCCACCCTGACCCGCAGCGCCACCATCGCCCTCAGTGCGGTGATCGAGCGGCCGCTCACCGCCATGGTCGATCTCGACTTGGTGGAACGGGGATTGGTGCGCCTGGGGGTGGGCGCCGACCTGGCGGCCGCGCTCGGCGCCCTGGGCCATCCCGTGTCCCCCCAGCCTGCTGCACGCCGGGCGGAACAGGCCCGTCAGCGAACCGGCCGCCAAGCGGCTCGGCAGGCGGCTGCTACCTGGCCGGAACCCTGGGCGCAGAGCTGGATCGACTCCATCATTCGCGCCGGGGTGCTGCGAGACTACGACGAGACCACCGCAGTCGCCTTCGTGGCCACCGTGCGGCAGGTGCTCGACCTTGTCGCCCAGCGGGCCGTGGACCACTTCGAGCGGGAACCTCTCAGCCGAGTCGAGCTGGCCGCTCGTCTGCTGGGCGACGCCCACGCCCTCGACACCGGCACCCGCCTCGAAGTCGCCGTTTCCCGCGCCCTCGCCCTCGCTCTCCCCCTCGCCCTCGAGGGAGCGGTGCTGAGCGCGGGGCCGGCTCCGGCCGCGGATCCGTGGAGCGCAGCCGGGGTCCATCGAGATCTGGTATCGGGCCCTGTCCTCACCTGGAACCTGCCGCTGGAGGCCGATTCGGCCCTCGGACGCCTGAGCGGCACCGCCACCGAGCTGGGCGTGCCGCTGCACCTCACCCAGTTGGCGTTGCTGCGTTACCCGGTGGAACTCACCGCCGGGGCTACGGTGCTCGTGGTGGAAAACCCACGGGTAGTGGAAGCGGCCGCCCAACGCAGGGCCCGGCGAGCGGTGATGACCACCAACGGCAACCCCTCCGTGGCCGCCGCCCTGCTGATAAAGCAATTGGTGACGGCTGGCGCCCGGGTTCGCTACCACGGCGATTTCGACGCCGCCGGCCTGGTCATCTGCGCCCGGCTGGCGGCCCTTGGCGCCATACCATGGCGCATGACCGCCCACCATTACCGCGCCGCGCTGGTCGAGGCGGAACACGAGAGGGTGAGCCTGCCATTGGACCCCACTGCGGCACCGCCTACCCCGTGGGACCCGCCCCTGCAACAGGTTTTCGACGCCGCCCGTCGCGTCGTGCACGAGGAACGGCTCCTGGATCAACTACTGGCCTGATCGGCGCTCTGGCGCCCCGCTCGGGTTGGTTTCGTTATATTTCGCTACGACGTGCCGGGTGGGAAAGATGCTCAGCGACCGGGCGGTGCGTCCGTCAACAGAAACCCGCTCGCAACCGCTCGTATCGCTTCATAAACATATTCATCGAGAGGCTCGCTGGCGGCCACGCCCATCCGCAACGAAAGCGGCACGCCAGCCGCCCGCGCTGAGGTGACCAACTCGTGGATGTCTTGTCCGCCCCGGCTGGGGCGAGCGGGGCGGGCCAGACCCATGGCATCGGCATCGGCACCAGCAGGATCGGCGACGGCAGGATCGGCATCGGCACCCCGGCAGCATCGGTTCCGGCGGTTCGCCCTCCGACGGATCGGCGGCGGGGGTGGACGTCAACGGTTCGAACTGCTTGTCCGCCTCCGACCGATCCCGCGACGCTGTTCCGCGGGCCAAGCGAACTGAAATCCGCACATGAGGGCTTTCGTGGCCGAAGCAGCCCGGCAGCGTCGATCCTGCACGCCCGAGAGTAATCATCGCTACACGACCACTTCCTGCGCGCCTCGACCAGAACCGTATGCCGCCTTCCCCGCTCGGTACCGATCACAGGCGGTGGACAGGAAGAGCCTGGATCCTGTCGCGCCCACTGGCGCCGCCCATCGAGAAATCCCGGAGAAAGCTCCCCCAGGGATTGAACACTCGTTCGCTTCATGCTATCATGGGCATATGTCGGCGGCCAGGTCTGAGGAACTCTCGGGTGCAGGTATCTCGGGTGCGGACGTGTTGGTGTGGTTGCAGGCTGAGGTGCTTGCCGTTGAGCCGAGTCAGCACTGCCCCCAAGCGCTGGGGTTTGCTCAGCGGGTGGAGAATCTTGCCCAGGAGTGGGTGCGGCGTTTGGCCAGAGCGGGGGACAGCAGCGGCCGGTGGGCAGAAGACGGCTTCACCAGCGCGTCGGCATGGGTGGAGTGTCATACCGGGCAGTCTCGGGGCCAGGCCCGCCGGGTGTTGGCTCAGGCCCGCCACCTCGAGCACATGGCCCATAGTTCCGCGGCCGCCGCAGCGGGGTTGTTGAACGAAACCCAGATCCGGCTGTTGACCGCATGTCGGGCCAAAGCCCAAGCCCGTTACAACGACAACATCGACAAGGCACTGGTCGGCCTGGACTCCATCGGGGAGCTGGCTGCGGCCTGCCAGGCATGGATCGCCGCGGCCGACGCGGTGGACAGCCCCGACCCTGCCGACCTAGGTCTGCCCGAACCCGAACCATCCACTGTGCACCTCGCCGAAACATTTGAGGGGCGCTGGCATCTCGAAGGGGACCTCAGCCCCCAAGACGGCCAGTTACTCAACCAGGTCCTCGACGCCGGTACCGGTCGTTACCTCCAAGCCAAACGAGACGGCGACCCTGGGTTCGAAACGATGAGCATCCCCGCCCTACGCGCCCAAACCCTGGCCGACCTCTCCGCCAACGCGCTACGCCACGAACCCGGCAGCCGGTCCAGATCCGACCGCCACCACGTCAACCTCGTCCTACGCCTCGACCCCGACGGAAGCTTCCACCCCGAAACCCCGCTCCCCGTCGAAGGACTGTGCGACGCCAGCTTCACCCGCATCGTGCTCAGCGCCCAAAGCGAAATCCTCGACATCGGACACACCACCCGAACCTGGCCAGAACCCATGGGCAACGCCATCCGGCTGCGAGACCGGCACTGTCGGTTTCCCCATTGCTATCGACCACCCGGCTGGTGCGACATCCACCACTGCATCCACTGGGAAAACGGTGGCCCCACCTCCATAACCAACGGCATACTCCTCTGCCGCTGGCACCACACCTTCCTCCACTCGAAACG